>CAZUCK010000016.1:0-46174 GCA_964619505.1 uncultured Fimbriimonas sp.
CGGACCCCGCTCTGCGATTTGGATGAGGCACCTCAAGCCGTACTCCTCTTGAGCGGAAAACTTCACATCAACCCCAAGCTCATTTGAATTTCTTCCGGAATGCGATCGATCGTGAAAGGCGGATCCCAAGTCAACTCCACCGACACCTGCCCGATGCCCGGCGTGTGACGAGCCGCAATCTCGACTTCACCGGGAAGAGTACCGGCCACCGGGCACATGGGCGACGTCAGTGTCATCACGATGTGAACGTCCTTGTTGTCGCTCACTTGAATGTCATAAATCAAACCGAGGTCATATATGTTCACGGGCAGTTCGGGATCATAAACTTCGCGAATTTGCTCGACGACCTCCGCCTCAAAGAGCGATCTCTCAATGGTGCTCAAAGGTTTCGACGCTCCGGCCGACGTTGACATTGAAACTTTCTCGGCTTTCTTCGGCATGTTCATTCGGTGCTCACGGTGGCTTCTTTCTGGCAGAGAGCAGCATGTAAAGTGTGCCAAGGCAGGGTCGCGCACTTGATGCGGACAGGGTGCTCCCGCACTCCTGCAAGTGCGTTGAGGCTTCCCAGTTCAGGCAGATCGCTTACTTGGGCATCGCTCGTCACCATCTGCTGGAATTCTCGAAACAGCCTTTCTGCGTCCTCCACTGTCATCCCCTTGACCGCTTCCGTCATCAGGGAAGCGGAAGCAGTGGAAATGGCGCAGCCTGAGCCATCGAAGGCGATGTCGGACACTTTGCCCCCACTGGTTCGCAAAGTGATTTTCACATTGTCGCCACACAATGGGTTGTGCCCTTCGGCAGCCCCCGTCGGCTCCAACACCTCGCCCCTATTTCTCGGACGGCGATTGTGATCTAAGATCACCTCTTGATAAAGCTCACGAAGATCAAAGCTCAAGCCAACATCTCCCTAATCTTCTTTACGCCGTCAACAAGCTTGTCGACTTCTTCACGGGTGTTGTAGAACGCGAAAGAGGCTCGAGCCGTCGCGGGTACGCCCATACGCTTCATCAGTGGCATGCAGCAGTGGTGACCAGCTCGAACCGCAATCCCCTCGGCGTCAAGGATAGTCCCGATGTCGTGCGGGTGGACACCGGCCATCGTAAAACTGACGATGCTTGCACGATTTCTGGCTGGGCCTTTCAACTGAATGCCATCGACTTCGGCCATTCGGGTCATCGCGTAGGCGGTCAGATCGTTCTCGTAATCTTTGATCGCCGTCCGCCCAATTGAAGCCACGTACCTTAACGCTGCGCCGAGACCTATTGCCCCCGCGATGTTTGGCGTACCCGCCTCGAACTTGTTCGGTAGACCAGCATAGGTCGTGCCCTCGAAGCTCACGGTGCGGATCATGTCCCCTCCGCCGTGATAAGGAGACATCGATTCGAGGAGCCGTTCCTTTCCGTAAAGGACGCCGATCCCGGTGGGCGCATAGATCTTATGGCAACTCAAAGTGAAGAAGTCGGCGTCGATGTCCTGAACGTCGATTGGCTCATGTGGGCCGGCTTGCGCGCCGTCGATCAGCACAACGGCGCCGGCCGCATGGGCCTTGGCCGCGATCTGCTTCACGGGGTTGATCGTTCCAATTGAGTTGCTGACGTGGACGACCGCAACGATCCTAGCCCGTTCGCTCAAGAGTGCCTCAAACTCGTCCATCAGGATTTCGCCATCATCGCTGATCGGAATCGCCCTCACGATCGCCCCCGTTTGTTCAGCCACTATCTGCCAAGGCACGATGTTGCTATGGTGTTCCATTGTGGAAACCAGAATTTCGTCGCCGGGTTTGAGGAGTGGCCTACCGTAACTTTGGGCGACTAGATTGATTCCTTCCGTACAACCCTTGGTCAAGATCACTTCGTGGGCGTGCTTGGCATTGATGTACTCGCGAATCGTTTCCCGTGAACCTTCAAAGAGGGCAGTCGCCTTCTGGCTGAGTGCATGGACGCCTCGGTGGACATTCGCGTTCGAGGTCCGCCAATAGTTGTCCAGAGAGTCCAAGACAGCTTGAGGTTTTTGGGAAGTAGCGGCGTTGTCAAGATAGACAAGAGGCTGGCCGTGGGCGAGTTCTCGAAGGATTGGGAAGTCCTCGCGAATCTTGGCAACGTCCAGAGTACTGGCAGTCTTGACCATTTTCACAATTCCAGATTTGGCTCTTCGTTCAGCTTCTCAAACAGTGCCTTTTCCAGGGCGTCTTTAATCGCTGGAACCGATATTCGTTCCAGCACTTCGGCTGCGAAGGCATAGACAAGAAGCGATTCCGCTTGTTTCTTCGGTATGCCCCGTGCTCTCAAATAGAACATTGCTTCCTCCCGAATCTGCCCGACCGTCGCGCCGTGGGTGCATTTTACGTCGTCTGCAAAAATCTCTAGTTGTGGCTTGGTGTTGATTGTCGCCGTCGGTGAAAGCAAAAGGGCCTTGTTGGTCTGCTTCGCATCCGTCTTCTGGGCATCCTCATAAACGAAGATCTTGCCGTTAAAAACGCCCGTCGCCTTGCCGCTCAGAATCCCCTTGTAGACTTCGAAAGAGTTGCAGTTTGGCTTCGCATGGTCGATTCGAGTGTGGTTGTCCACCACCTGTTCGTCCGACCCCACATAAACTCCGTCCATACGGCTTTCGGTGTGCTCACCCTCCAGCCAGAGGTTGACGTCGTTTTTGCATGTCTTTGCCCCATAATTCACATTCACCCCGTGGTAGTTCGAAGCTGCCTGCTGGGTAGTTTGGGTCGTGGCGATGTGTATTGCGTCGGGGGTTTCTTGCTGAAGCCTTACGTGCTCAAAGACGGCGTTCTTGCCGATCACCACTTCGGTGACAGCGTTGTTGAAATACGTTCCCTCCAATCCGACGTAGCTTTCAATCACCTTGGCCTGAGCGTTCTCGCCAAGCACGATCAATGTTCTCAAATGGGCGGCAAACGGACCGTGCTCCGCCTTGCTTATGAACTGCAAATGGATGGGCTCGTCGACGGCAACGTTTTTAGGCACGTAGACGAAGGCACCTTCGCCCAGATACGCCGTGTTCAATTGGACGAATGCAGCATCCAAATCTGATCCAAGCTTGCCCTCGGTGAGCCCCGCATACTTTGCCAGATGAGCCTTCACGATGGCCGGGTAAGTCTCGAATGCCTCCTCCAAAGTACAAACAAGCGCTCCGCCAGCCAGCACCTGCTGTGTTGAAAGCTCCGGAGCAAATTGGCCGTTGACAAAAGTCAAAGTGATCGTTTCGAATTCGGCCATCGTAGTCTTAGCCAAATCAGGCCGATAGACGTTGGCGCCATAAGCGACAGCCCAGTTCCCTTCTTGAAGCGAGCGCAGAGACGTGTATTTCCACTCCTCATGTTTGGTCGTCGGGATGCCCAATTCTTTGAATGCCCGCATGCTTTTTGCACGCAACGGACGAAGTTCATCTGGGCCAAGGGCGGCCAACATTGGCTCGATCGCGCCCCAATTCTCGACAAGACTGTGCTCTCGCTCGGCGATCTTGATCATGCTTTCGCCGCCGCCTGCTCCTCGATCCAGCCGTAACCCTTCTCTTCAAGCTCCAGAGCCAGTTCCTTGCCACCACTCTTGACGATGCGGCCTTCCACGAGCACATGAACGAAGTCGGGCACGATGTAATTGAGAAGTCGTTGATAGTGGGTAACGACAACGATCCCACGCTCCGCACCCCGCAAAGTGTTCACACCATTCGCGACCGTCTTCAAAGCGTCAATGTCGAGCCCAGAGTCAGTCTCATCCAACACGGCGAGCTTAGGCTCCAGCACCGCCATCTGAAAGATTTCGTTTCGCTTTTTCTCGCCACCGGAAAAACCTTCGTTGACCGAGCGGCTGAGTAACGACTGGTCAAGCTCCAAAAGCTCCATCTTGGCCTTGATGTGCTTCATAAAGTTCATCGGGTCCATTTCCTTTTCGCCTCGATGCTTGCGCACTGCGTTCAGGGCCGCCCGAAGAAAATAAGTGTTGCTGACACCGGGAATCTCTACTGGGTACTGGAAGGCAAGGAACACACCCTCTCCGGCCCTTTCTTCAGGGTCCATTTCCAGAAGGTCTTTGCCTTCTAGCGTAATCGAACCGTCGGTGACCTCGTAAGAGTCCTTCCCAGCGATGATCGAGGCCAGGGTGCTCTTACCTGAGCCGTTCGGGCCCATGATCGCATGAACCTCACCTGCGTTAACTTTGAGGTCGATGCCCCTGAGGATCGATTTGTCCTCGACTTTGGCGTGGAGATTCCTAATTTCAAGCATAAACAGACTCTGGTGGTGGATGAAGGTGGCGAGACATTCAACCCTAATCCCATGATTCGATACCCAGAAGGCGTCGAAATCAATCTTTCCTTTTTTGTCTAGTTTATCCTACGCTGCGGACCGTAGACAACTCGCAAACCATGTCGGTGCCGGGTGGTCAAGTGCGTTCACCCTTGGCTGCGCACCTCTTGTGGCCCTCTTCGGTCAGCGTCAGCGTTTCAACCCCCCGCCGACTTTGATAACGCCTTCCTTAACCAGGATCGCAATCTCAACGTTTGCAATGGCGCAGTTGACCGCCGAGTCATCAACCGCCTCCTGAATTGAAAGGGTCATCTCGTTGTGGCGGCCCGCAAGCTTGCAGACGCTCTCCCAAGAGGTCCGCTTGGGTGTCCATCGTTCTTGCGACGATTCAAGCTTCGTTAGGTTCGACTATAAATCGGCTGACCGCCCGCGTAAACGGCTTCCGCTTTGTTGAAGCCAAAGAAATAGGCGAGCTCGCGATAGTCAGAACAACCGTGGACGGCGAAGTCGGCCCGTTTGCCCACTTCCAGCGACCCAAGAACGCCCCCCCTTCCGATTGCAAATGCGGCATTTACCGTTGTCGCGGTCATCGCCTCGGCGGGTGTCATTTTCATTTGCGTGCATGCCAGCGACATCACCATTGGAATGGAAGGCGTTGGGGAGGACCCCGGGTTGAAATCCGTTGCAAGGACAACCGGGAGCCCTGCTCTGAGCATCTCTCTAGCATCCGGATATTTTTGCAGCCCAAGAGCGTAGACCGATCCTGGCAGCAGGACCGGGATAACGCGCGCTCTCTGCATAGCCCAGATTCCATCAGCGTCCGCCTGCTCCAAATGATCCGCCGTAAGAGCCCCGACTTCGGCCGCCAGCTGCGCTCCTCCAGACAGCGTCAGCTGATCCGCGTGCACTTTCAGTTTCAGGCCAAGCTCTGCTGCCGCGTTCAAAACCTTTCTGGAGTCTGTTGAGGAAAAGTAGGCAGGTTCACAGAACACGTCGCAGAACTCTGCGAGATGACCGCTCACCACCGCAGGAAGCATCTCCTGGACGATATGGTCCACATAATCTTCCTTTCTTCCAGCAAATTCGTTTGGAACGGCGTGCGCTCCCAAGAACGTGGGTGCCACCGTGACCCCAGTGGCATTTGCTAGCCTGCCGATGACCCCCAAAATCGCAAGTTCAGCTTCGAGCGATAGACCATAGCCCGATTTCGCCTCGATGGCCGTCGTTCCGCCCTCGATCATCCAGCGAACATGCTCGACTGCCTCCAGCAGCAGATGTTCGTCGCTCAGAGCTCGGGTCGCCGAAACCGTCGACCTGATGCCGCCGCCAGCCAACGCGATTTCTTCATAGGTCGCCCCCCCGCATCTCATCTCAAATTCTGAGGCTCTGTTGCCTCCGAAAACGGGATGTGAATGAGCGTCTACAAAGCCCGGCGTGACGATATGTCCCGCAACGTCGATCGTTTCTCCGCTGAAGGTCGGCAAATCGTCAGTCTTTCCGACCCATTGAATATCCGCGCCGTTGAGAATCATGGCGCCGTCCTCAATGATTCCAAGTTCATCCATCTCTGGACCGACGCGGGGTCTGGCGGGTCCCTCCAGGGTCACGAGTTGGGAGGCATGGATGACGGCGAAAGTTGACACGTGCTCCAAGGCTACCAAAGCGCCGCCGATTTGGGTTCGGCCGTGTGGAACGTCCATGGAGTCTGGACGAACTCCGCCAGTATAATGGCCCCAACCCATGAGCCAGCGACGACTGATTGAATGCGTGCCTAACTTCAGCGAGGGCCGCGACATGGCTGTTATCAAGCAGATCACCGACGCCATTGAGGCCGTCGACGGCGTGAAATTGCTCAACGTCGATCCAGGCAAGGCTACTAACCGCACGGTTGTAACGTTCGTCGGCGAACCCGAGGGGGTTTGCGAAGCCGCGTTCAATGCGGCCCAAAAGGCAAAAGAGCTCATAGACATGAGCCGGCACCATGGTGAACACCCACGTTTCGGCATGCTGGACGTATGTCCCCTCATTCCCATCAGCGGAGTCACGATGGAAGAAGTTGATGACTACGCAAAGAAGCTTGGCAAGAGGCTTGGTGATGAGTTGGGTTTGAGCGTCTACCTCTATGAGCAATCCGCTACAAAACTAGAGCGGAAAAACCTGGCCAACGTTAGAGAGGGTGAATACGAGGGTTTGGAAACCAAGCTAAAGGACAAAGACTGGAAGCCCGATTTTGGCCCCGCAAAGTTCGATCCCAAATCGGGTGCCACCGCTGTGGGCGCCCGTGATTTCCTCGTTGCCTACAATGTCAACCTCAACACAACGTCAACGCGCAGAGCCAACTCCATCGCGTTCGACATCCGCGAGAAGGGAAGACCCAAGCGCGAGGGGGACAGGGTTGATGGGAAGCCGTTGAAGGATGAGAGAGGAGAACCGATCTATATCGCAGGGTCCTTGAAAGCGGTCAAAGCCATCGGTTGGTTCATCGAAGAATACGGCGTCGCACAGATTTCGATCAACTTGACGAATTTAGGTGTTACTCCTGTCCATGTCGCATTCGACGAAGCTTGCGAGAAAGCGCGTTTGCGCGGCATTCGTGTCACGGGATCCGAACTCGTGGGTTTGATCCCGTTGGCGGCCATGCTCGATGCGGGCAGATATTTCTTAAGGAAGCAACAGCGCTCCACAGGCGTTTCTGACGGCGAATTAATCAAGATGGCGATCAAGTCATTGGGACTTGAGGACCTCGGACCCTTTGATCCGAACGAACGGATCATCGAATATGCCATCCGCGACCAATCCAAGAAGTCACTGATCGATCAAACGCTTCGTGGCTTCACCGAGGAAACAGCATCGGAGTCGGCTGCCCCAGGCGGCGGCTCCATCTCCGCGGCAATGGGCGCCCTCGGCTCAGCCTTGGCCACCATGGTTGCAAACCTATCTTCCCATAAGAGGGGTTGGGATGACCGATGGGAAGAGTTCTCCGAATGGGCGGACAAAGGCAAAGCCCACTACAACGAGCTTCTGAAACTGGTCGATGAAGACACCAATGCCTTCAATCTGATCATGGACGCCTTTGGATTGCCTAAGGACACCGCAGAAGAGAAATTGGATCGAAAAAGAGCCATCCAGGAAGCCACCAAAGGCGCCATCGAGGTGCCGCTTCGGGTGATGCGGGCCGCGCGAGGCTCGATGGATGTGATCAAGGCGATGGCCACTATCGGCAACCCGAATTCGGTTTCCGATGCAGGTGTCGGGGCGCTTTGCGCTCGGTCAGCCGTGCTTGGAGCCGCACTTAACGTTCGGATCAACGCATCCGGGCTAGACGACAAGGCTTTCATAGAGAAAGCGCTTGCCGAATGCAAGCTAATCGAAGCTGAGGCCAAGGGTTTGGAAGCTGAGATTTTGGCGATCGTTGAAGGGAAGATCTAAGAGGTCGCTCGACCCGCCAGGGGAGTCAACCCGCCAGCGTTTGTTGACTCTGGTTTGCCCACCGCGTACCCAGATCTAGCCAAATGTCGTCTTTTCGCTCGGTTTGCAGTTGTCCCGACTAAAGATGATCGTACTCCCATTGAATTGAGGCTTCGCAAACCCTTGATCGATGTACCTGCGCAGTTCTTTGCCGTGGAATTCAATGCGGACGATGGCCTTGCCGATCGGACCCTTTCAAGTTCCTACGGAGGACATGACATAGTGAAAATCATATTGCACGCCTAAGGCATGCGCCTGGGAAGCATTCGCGACTCCTCGCCCCATGCGCTCCCTCGCGACGCTGATTTGCACTGAACGTCTTCCCTGACCATCCGCACGCTCGGGTGTCCGTTCATGAATTCCGGTGTGCCCGCATTTTTGATCGCACCGTCATCTGCTGGGCTTATGACAAAGCTGAATGCGCAAACCGTAGCAGCTGCGATTCCGATGTGACTAAGCCTCATCGTGCATCGGAACTCGGACGCCATTCTCTTTCGCGAAATCTTCCGCGATTTCGTACCCAGCATCCACATGACGGATGATGCCCATCCCTGGATCGGATGTCAGCACCCTCTCCAAGCGCCGAGCAGCCTCGTCGGTGCCGTCGGCGACGATCACCATGCCCGCGTGTTGTGAGTAGCCAATGCCGACCCCGCCACCGTTATGAAGCGACACCCACGAGGCACCGGCTGCCGTATTGACCAAGGCGTTTAATAAGGGCCAGTCGGCGACCGCGTCAGAACCGTCTTTCATCCCTTCCGTTTCGCGGTAAGGCGAGGCGACCGAACCTGTGTCCAAGTGGTCGCGGCCGATCACGATCGGCGCGGAAATCTCGCCTTTGCGGACGAGTTCGTTGATCGCCAAACCGAACTTCGCCCGATCTCCATAACCCAGCCAGCAGATGCGAGCGGGCAAGCCTTGGAACTGAATCCGCTCCTTTGCGACCGCCATCCAACGAAAAAGTGTTTTGTCTTTCGGGAACATGGAAAGCGCGAGTTCATCCGTGCGATGAATGTCGGCGGGATCGCCTGAAAGGGCCGCCCAACGGAACGGTCCTTTACCCACACAAAACAAGGGGCGGATGTACTCCGGAACGAATCCAGGAATGTCGTACGCGTTCTCGACACCCGCTTGCTTGGCCATCGTTCTAATGTTGTTGCCGTAGTCGAACGTGATCGCGCCCTCCTTCCGCAAGTCCAGCATCGCCTGGACATGTACGCCCATTGAAATCATCGAGCGACGCACGTATTCTTCAGGGTTGTCTTTACGAAGTACTAACGCTTCGGCAAGGGTCATTCCGTTGGGTACGTAGCCGTTCAAAGGATCGTGGGCGCTCGTCTGATCTGTAAGAACGTCAGGTACGACGCCGCGCCGTGCAAGTTCGGGGACGACGTCCGCGCAGTTGCCCACGAGGCCCACTGAAATCGCCTCGTCCGTGTCCAATATGGAAAGCGCCTCATCCAGCGAGTACGCGATCTTGTCGCAGTATCCGCTCTTAAGCCGTTTCTCGATTCTCGTCGGGTCCACATCGACGCCCAAGAACTTCGCTCCGTTCATTGTCGCAGCCAAAGGCTGGGCGCCACCCATGCCGCCCATGCCACCGCTCACGACGAATTTCCGTTCCAAGGAGCCCCCGAAGTGACGGTCCGCCGCCGCCGCAAAGGTTTCAAAGGTGCCTTGCACGATGCCCTGGCTGCCGATGTAGATCCATGAGCCGGCCGTCATCTGGCCGTACATCATCAAGCCGATCTTCTCCAGCTTGTTGAATTCCTCCCAATTCGACCAGCGCCCCACGAGGTTGGAGTTCGCGATGAGCACTCTCGGAGCTTCTGGATGAGTCCGGAAGACCCCGACCGGCTTTCCTGATTGGACGAGCAAAGTCTCATCGTTCTCGAGGCTCTGGAGAGAGCGGACGATGGCGTCGAAACACTTCCAATTGCGTGCGGCCCGCCCCGTTCCGCCATAGACGATGAGTTGATCCGGGTTCTCTGCGACCTCGGGGTCCAGGTTGTTCATCAGCATCCGCAACGCGGCTTCCTGGTGCCATCCCTTGCAGCTCTTTTCAGTGCCTCGCGGCGCGCGGATCATGGTGCGTGTGGTCATCGGCTCTCCTGGATCGATTATGCCTGGAGTGTGGCGTTGGCAAAGTCAAAATCAAAATGCGTAGACCTTTGCCGTCGCAACGTCCACGAAGCCCATGCGTCGATAGAGAGGATCGGCACCTGGTCCCGCCCAAACTACAGCCTGGGCGCAGCCGCGACTGCGAGCATCTTCCATCGCTCGTGTCGCGAGAGCCCCTGCAACACCTCGCCCCCTTGCGGCAGGAACCGTCATCAGGGACTCGATGGCGGCAAAGGTGCCGTCGCTGAAGGCGACCCCTCCAGCGATGGCTTCAACTCTCTCCCAAGCAAGGTAGCGACGAAAGCCCTTCCCGGAATCCAGAATTTCGAGCTCGGCTTCCAACAAGGCATCGGCCCAGCTCAGTGAAGGCTGATTGAGCAGCCTTGGAAGAAGGGCAACGTACGCACAAATGGAGGCATGGTCATCGGCGGAGCGAATTTCAACGCCGGCTGGCAGTACGGGTGCCTGCTCCAGGTCACCAAGGTTTAACGCCATCCCTTTCAGATCTGCCAAAAATCTTCCTCCAGCAGCAGTGATGCGTTCACCTAAGTCCGACGGCGTGTCCGTCGGCATCACAAACCAAGTCGCCATTCTCGCTTTTTCTCGCACGGCGGCCATGACTTCCTGAATCCGGCCGTCGATCCGATCTTCCCTGAATCGCGATTCAAAGACGCCGTTATAGGTTAAGTAATCGATGCGCGACGTAAACCACGTACAGTCCGGCTCTCTGCTCAGCTTGGAGTTGCGCACGGAACCATAGGCGGTTTGGAGAGCGGAGAAGCTCTGCTCCAGCATGGCAACGGTATCATCCCGCGGAATCGGATCCTTCGGCAAGCTATTCTCGGACACGAATGAACTCTTTGCCCATGAAGGGGATCAGGGCGTCAGGAATTCGAACGCTTCCATCCGGCTGCTGGCCGTGCTCGACGACTGCCGCCCAAACACGGGGCGTAGCGAGAGCGGAGCCGTTCATCAAGTGAACGAATTCCGGTTTGCCTGTGCCTCGGCGGAAGCGAATGTTCCCGCGGCGGGCCTGAAAGTCACTGAACTGCCCCACCGATGAGACTTCCAGCCATTTGTCAACGCCGGGGGCGTAGACCTCAAGGTCCATCGTTCTCGCAGCCCCGAATCCCAGGTCAGCCGCGCACAAGTCAACCACCCGATACGGCAGTCCTAACAGCTTCAGGGGCCGTTCGGCATCTTCCAGGAGGCCATCGTATTCGACAGCCACTTGCGCAGGCGCGCAAATTTTGAGGGCTTCCAATTTGTGAAACTCATGGAGGCGCTGCATTCCCCGAGTATCTTTTCCCGCACTTCCTGCCTCTCTCCGAAAGCAAACGGTGTAAGCCATATATCGGAGCGGCAAGTCCTCCTCTCGCAGGATTTCGTCCCGATGGAGGCTTGTAAGTGGGACCTCGGCAGTGGGGATGGCCCACAGGTCGTCGTCACGTAACCGGTAAGCGTCCTCTTCGAACTTGGGTAGATGCCCAGTCGCCGTGAAAGTTTCCGTCCGAACGAAGTGTGGAGGGGTGATCTCGAGGTACGTATCGCCGTTCAACGAGCGAGCGAACGCGATCAAAGCGTGGAGCAGGCGACAACCGTCGCCTTTCAGCACGTAAAACCCGGAGCCGCTGATTTTCACCGCCCGGTCGGCGTCATAAATGTCCAGCGCCGTCGCAACATCCCAATGGGGCTTGAATACCTTGCCTGCATAGTCTTGGGGGTTGTAGTTGACGTAACGTCGGATGACATTGTCCTCCTCTCCTTTCCCCTCTGGAGCCGCGCTGGAGGGTAGGTTCGGCACGCGCAACATAATGAAGTCCAATTCGGTCTGCGTCTTTTCAAGGGCCGTCTCAGAGTCAGCGATCAGTTCCTTCTTACCGGCGACGTCTCCCTTAAGCTTTTCTGCACCGGCGGCGTCCTTCTGAGCCATTAACATGCCGATTTGCTTTGAAGCCGCGTTTAGTTCGGCACGCACCAAGTCGATCTGGTGGATGAGCTTCTTGCGAGTCAGCATCAGGTCGCGAGCTTCTTCGAGCAATGTACGTTCAACGCCCTTTCGCGCCAACGCGACGGCCGTGCCCTCAAAGTCTTCAAGGAGCAAATTGGAATCGATCATAGGGTTTCAGTATGGCAAGGCTCGCTTCTCGTTGTTCGCCCAGGCTAACGATCGGTTGCCGGTTGATTGATCACGTGTGGACCGACGCTTTCCAAGAGAGAATCTCCGGTGGCCGTCTGAGGAGTCCTTCTGTGAAAGCCCGCGGAGATCCGACGACGCTTGGAAGCACCGCATGGTAGTCATCGGGCACGGCCGAGAATTCGTTTGAATGCGGGCAACTCCAAGGCGGGCATGAAAAGCCGGTGCCGAGGCCCATTTCACGGGCGGCCAACATCAAGTTCTCGCCCGCCAAATAACAATCCCAATCTGGATGGGCACCCTCAGGCTTGCTCCAGATCACGATGAACGTGCCCGCGTTGTAGAAAATTGTTGAATTCCGTACTTTGGATCATTGATCAGAACCCGGGATCGCCCGATGTGTGCGGCACGTCGTTCAACATCATTTCCTTTGCCCGATCCGAGGTGGCTTCAAGAGCTCTTTGTCTTGAATAATGGTAAACGCCCAAGGCTGCAGGTTCACCGCATTGGCGCCTGGACTGCCGCATCGAGCAATTCACGCACGGTCACATCAGAGATGGGACGGTCGGTGTAATCGCGAACAGGGCGCCGCGAGTTGATTGAGGCTCGTACGTCCATTTTCAGCCTCCGTCATGCATGCCAGTTCGGCGAATTTGCCGCCGTGAATTTTGTGGTCATGAGAATGCATGACAAAGCTCGCTCTCAACTGCCCACTGAACTCGGTGGAGCCCATTAGGTAAACCTATCGGCGTGCCCAAAATTGCGTTTGTAACTTGCGTTGACATACCCGAGCCCGACGTCGACGAAAGCGGTTTGATGGGCGCCTGCCAGCAGGCTGGCATCGATGCCGAAGTCGTCGCGTGGGACGATCCCGGCGTCGACTGGAGCGCTTATCACCTGGCAGTCGTTCGGTCGGCTTGGAACTACTATGAGAAGCCCGATGCGTTCAGAGGGTGGATAGGACGTGTGAGCGATCAAACCCGGCTTTGGAACGACGCAGGTCTGATGCTCCGCACGTTGCACAAGCGATACCTCCTTGAACTTGCTCAAGAAGGCGTTCCGATCGTTCCGACGAGGATTCTTGAAAAGGGGCGGGAGCAAGACCTTAGATCGCTTCTCAACGAACTCAAGACAACCGATTTCGTTGTAAAACCCGCAGTTTCAGCCGCCTCTTTCATGACCAAGCGATTCGCAATCGACGAAGCCTCCGAGGCGGAGCGCTTCACTCGACGGATTCTCGACATCGGCGATGCGATGGTTCAACCATTCATGACGAAGGTGCAAGAGGGAGGGGAAGTCTCCCTTGTTCACATTGACGGTGTATTGACTCATGCCGTCCAGAAATTCCCGCGATTCATCGGCCAGGAAGAGTCCGTGTCGCAAGCGTCCGTGCCCACCAGCCAAGATCAGTGCGACTTGGCCGCCTCGATCGTGTCGAAAATCGCCGAACCTTGGCTTTATGCTCGCGTCGATCTCATGCAGACCGATGAAGGCAAATGGGTGCTTTCAGAACTCGAAGTCATTGAGCCTTCACTGTTTCTCACGCAGCACCCGCCCGCGCTCGCCAGGATGGTGGCCTCCCTGCGAAACTTGCTAAACGACTGAGAATTGTTGCTTTGAGGTTCGTGAGTTCACATCAGTGGCAGTCGGCACAGAACTTCTTCGTCATGACATCGTGAACAGAATGTCCCCGGTCCATGGATCGTCAAAGCCCCATGATCGGTCTTCCAGTCCGTTGGGTGGGGCATCGTGTCTGGTGGCAAGTGACGCACATCTTGGAGGTATGGCAGGTCATGCAAGCGGCCGACGACTTAATAGCACTCCCGGCAATGGGGGTGGAGAGAGGGCACGCTGAAAAACGTGGCCTCGTACTATTTGAGTGCATCGCTTTCGCGGCTAGTTTTGGATGAACCTTCGGTCTCCGCGCATCCAGCGCCGCCTTCTTCCTCCGAATCTGCTCGTCAGTTTTATCCGCCCAAGCTTGAAAGCTCAATAGAGGTTTATTGGTAGGGTGGCTTGACCCACACACAATGGGCTACACTCGCGGCTACATCCGCACATGGGATTCCACAGCCCTTAAGCAGACCTCGTCGTTGAACAGTTTGGCGGAGTCAAGATTGCGTACGGCGTTTCGATGGCGATCCGGATTAGTCGCCAGATCCACATAGTCGTCTTCCGAAGTCGCGAGCAGCTCCGGTACACCCGCAACGGTCAGATAAGCGATGCTCTGTCTTCCCCGCATGAACTCTCCGGGCAGGCTGACCAGTGGCGTACCGAACTGGAGCGTCCCGTAAGACGTGTGTCCGCCGCTCCAATCGGGCGGATCGAGCGACGCGTCGCACAGCTGGACGATTCGCTGGAAAACCGGAAGGCTGGTCTGCGGCATCCATTGAATCCGGACCCCAGCCCGATCCATGCGCTCCCTGAACACCGACTTCTGGTAATCAGAACCGTAATCGAATATCAAAATTGGGTTCTTGACGCGCTCTGAGATTCGGGCGAGCAAGGAATCGCGGCCAGGCAGCCACTTGCTGAGATACTGGCCCAGAATTACCAGGTGCCCCTCCGGTAAGCCGAAATCGCCCCTTGTCTTATGCTCCAAAGCCGGGAGAAACGGCGGGTACGTGACCCCCGTGTTTGGCAGGCGCACGAGGTTCTCTGTGTACTCTGCTTCCGCCGCAACCGGCTCCATGAGGTCAGAACTCAGATAGTCGTCGATGGTGCTGAGCCCGCTCGTGAACGGACAGCCCCAGCCCGTCGCCTGCCGGCGTGCAAGGCGGAAGCAAGCAAGCTGATAATTGTAGCCAAGGTCCGCTAAGTCCGGATAGATCAAGTAATCGAGATCGAAGTCCCGGATTCGCCGTGCGATCTGCAAAGGGCTGCCCGTGAAATGCACGTAATGGTCGGCGGCGTCTTTGAACCGATGGCTGATCGCGTCCTCGTCGCCCATCAGCTTGAAGACATGCACTTCAAACTGGGATCGGTCCAGGTTCTTCACCCAACCGTAAGCCCACTTGCCGCCGCTCTGGGCGCGGATGTTGTAACTTGCGAAACCGATGCGCAATTTCCCTGGCCGTCTGGTGGCAAATTCATCTAAAAGGTCAGGGGCAACCTTTGATGCGATTCGCTCGTTGACCAGTTTTCCGAACTTGGACATCACGCCCTTCATCGAGTAGGCGCCGTACCCGGCGCGAAGGATGTTCACATCGCGCAACGCGTTGTAGGCCTCCTTCGGGTTCCAAACCGGAGCGCCCAAAGCGTCGTCAAGGGCGCCGTTGAGATAGGCTCTCCACCCCTCGATCTCCCCGGATTCTCGATATGCCGTGGGGGCCATCAGCCGCAACATCAGGTGCGCTGTCTTCTCCCGTCCAAGAATTGGCGCGGCAAGTTCGGGCGGCCCCCGTCGCACCGAATCGAACTTCTGGACGTCGGGATCGATCGACCGCAAGAGGCCGATAGGCTCCCCTGGCACCGGGGCCGCATCAATATGCCAAGGAGGATTGGGTGCTTCGACAAACTGGCGGGGGTCGCGGATCAGAGTCTCCAGGCGCGCCGGAGCCTCCAGAAGCGCCAACAGTGCGGGCGCCATAGGAATGACAGCGGGGGGAAGTCCAGCCTCACGCGAACCTTCCGCGATTCCGTGTTGAACGGCGATTGCAACCCGATCTTCATTGTTTGGTGATTCAATTGGATAGTGGGGGTCGCGCGACACCTTCCAGAGCTCGCACAGCTCTGCGTCCGAAGAGTTCGCTGCTCGGCAAAAAAGTGGCCGCTGGTCGTAAATGGAACAAAAACTGTCCACCAAGAGCGGACACGGCTCGCGGAATCGAAGGTACCGCTCGTCACGTTGCCCATCCATGACCTTTACGTAGGCCCTGAGCCGATCGACCAGTTGCCCACGATCAACCTCGATCCAGTCGCTGAGAATTGAGCTTGCTAGGGTGGCGATCTCAGGTGGCGTAGCGCTGACCAATGCGGAGCAGCACGCACAACAGCCGCGGCGGCAGGCCCGCGGCCGCCCATGTTCGCTGAGTTGTTGAATCTCGCGATCGACCAACACGCTAAGCTTGCGAATCAGCTTGACACTCTGGTCCGCGCCGATCCCTCGCTCCAGGGACGAGCGCGTCAGAAGCGCGGCCATTTCTTGCAGGCGTGAAGGTTCTGCCGCTGACGATTTTTCCATCTGGTTGCCTGCACCGAACCCGTTCATTATGGTCGCAAGGAATTCGGCTCCAAGCCGTGCATTAAGTCTGAGTTCGATGGGTACGCATTCGACTGAACGGCAGCGTCAAAAGGCCCAGAAGGGCGAAAATTCGGCGGATACTTCCTGTATGCGGAGACGCGCCAGGATTCACTCCTGACACGATCGATCCGCATGCAGGGAGAGATAACTATGTCCGTGATCACACTTGCTACGTCCGGCGGGGCCAACACCGCCGTAGATCAAGCCACCCTTGACGCCTTGTCGCGAGCCATCGCCGGCGAGGTTCTGACAGCTTCTTCGCCGGGTTACGACACCTCGCGTACGATATGGAACGCAATGATCGACCGGAAGCCAGGAATCATCGTTCGTTGCACGTGCACCGCAGATGTAAGTCAGGCGGTTCGCTTCGCCAGATCCCACGGGTTGCTGCTGGCGGTGAAGGGTGGAGGCCACAACATTGCTGGGAACGCCGTCTGTGAAGGCGGCCTCATGATCGACCTGTCTGCGATGAAATCGGTGAAGGTCGATCCGACGGCGAAAACGGCGGAAGTCGAACCCGGCGTCACCCTCGGGGAATTTGATGCCGCCACTCAGGAATACGGTCTCGCCACCCCCGTCGGCATCAATTCGACAACGGGGATCGCAGGCCTCACTTTGGGCGGTGGGTTCGGATGGATTAGCCGAAAGTATGGCCTTACCATTGACAACCTGACCTCCGCCGAGGTCGTTCTCGCCGACGGAAGCGTCGTGACCGCTTCTGCGTCCGAAAACCCCGACCTCTTCTGGGGAATCCGTGGAGGCGGCGGCAATTTTGGAGTTGTGACACTCTTCCGTTACGCGCTCCATAACGTTGGGCCGGAGGTCTTGTCGGGCCTCATCGTCCATCCATTCGGCGACGCCAGAAATCTGCTTAGGTTCTATCGTGATTTCACGGCCACGCTTCCAGACGACGTTACGGTTTGGGTCGTCATGCGTAAAGCACCACCTCTGCCGTTCCTGCCAGAGGAGTGGCACGGGAAGGAAATTTTCGCCTTCGCTGCCCTTTGCGCCGGAGACATGAAGGTCGGGGAAGAGGCCCTGAGGCCTCTGCGCGAGTTCGGCAATCCGATTGCGGACGTCATCGGGCCACACCCGTTCGTGGGATTCCAACAAGCCTTCGACCCGTTGCTCACGCCGGGCATGCGGAACTATTGGAAGTCGAATGACTTTCTCGAATTCAGCGACGGGCTCATCGATGCCGCCATCACTGCTGTGTCGAATCTCCCAAGCCCTCACACCGAGGTCTTCTTTGGCCAAATGGGCGGTGCCACCAGCCGGATCGCGCCCGAAGCCACGGCCTATCAGGGCCGCAGCGCTCAGTTCGTCATGAACGTCCACGGCCGGTGGGAGACTGCGGGTGAAGACGAGACCTGTATCAGGTGGTGCCGAAATCTGTTCAACGCCACAACGCCGTACGCCACCGGCGACGTTTACGTCAACTTCCTAACTTCCGATGAATCTGATCGCATCAAGAGCGCATATGGCGACAGCTATGGCCGTCTTGTGGACTTGAAGAAGAAGTACGATCCTTCAAACCTGTTCCGAATGAACCAGAACATAAACCCGGCTTAGGCGGGTTATCATGAGCGCGTCGGCGGCAAAGTCTCAGGGCGCCGCCGATGACGCTCTACGTCTTTTGGCAGCTCGGCGTCGTATGCCTCTAAGTTTCGGATGAGATTCGCAGCCTCGCCCGCGGTCTCGGTCGCAAAGAAGTCCACCCGGGGATCGGCGCACACCACGTTGTTGGTCAATATCCAATCACCAACGAACACCATTTCGCCGCTGGGCTTTCCACGCAGCCAAGAAGGGAAAATGGCCCCCACTTGGACGCCCCTCCTTGTCATCTCCCTTTCCAAGAATTCTTGGGTGTATTCGCCCCTTAGAAATGCCTTCGATACGCTCTCTGTCGCCAAGCCGCCGCTGTCCAGAAGACGCGGTTCGCCGTAGTAGCACACGGCGCCGATGTCATTGACCATGATGCTTCGCTGCGGATAGAACCTGGCGAAGAATCGCGCAATCTGAAGCTGCTGGTGCCCGATGTTGGCCATCGCAAACGGCAGTTGGCTGGTCACCGTCCAAGTGCGTACCGGCATCATACTGAGGGCCGCCACTGCCGCTACCGCAATGGCCAAACCCATTCCTTTCGTCAGCCCGCCAACTTTGAATTGCTCCGCGAGGACCACCGCTAGGGTCAGGAAACTGAAGAGCATCAAGTAACCCTCATAGCGGAAGAACGAGCCGTATTGGCCGTTGACCGAGTGTAGGACAAAGCCGAGCAGCGGTACAGCAAGCAGCATTCTTGAGGCACTCCTGCCCTTCCCCGCCAGATGAATCACGAAAAGCACAAACAAACCAAGGAATAGGATCAACAACTCGGTATGCGACGTCAGATTATGAGCGGCCGTATTCGCCAGGAAGCCAATCGGGTTGGCACCGTTTGGGATCGCGGTCCGCTTCACCGCCATGGAATTTGGCTCGATGGGCAGGCCACGGGCAGTCATAAAGGCGGCAAATGCTCCGAACGCGATCAAGGGCCCCGCTGCGAAGGCGATGACACCCTTGAAGTCTTTCTTGTATAGGACGTACAGAAACGGAATTGGGAAAAGGATGGCGTTCTCCACTCTAATCGACACCATGACTGCGGTGAGCCCAAAGAACAAAGCCGCTTCCTTGGCGTTGAAGGATCGGTCCCTCGAGAAAATCTTAAGGACAAAGCCGAAATACAGCGCGATGATGAACATTTGGAACGTGTGCTCCATGCCGATCGCAACGAACGAATAGAGGGGCAAAAATCCCAGCAGCACTGTCAGAGACAGGGCTCTCCATCCTAAGGCGGGGATGTACGGTTTCAGCAAACGGTCCAACGTGAACGCGAGCCCGATCGCGGCAGCCACGTTGAGTGCCACGGGGATCCAAACCTGGTTCCCGAACATGAGCATCATTGCTGAAAGGATGAAGATCCAAGCGGGCGAAGAGGACGCAGAGACTTGCTCCCAAGGGGTGACGCCCCAGACGCCGTGCAAGACGAAATTTTTGGCGATTGCAAGGTGGATATACGCGTCGTCGAGAGGAAACGCAATGACTCCTTGCCCAATTTCCTTGCCCGATGCCCAGACCCGCAATCCAACGACGCCCATCGCAATGAGCGCCGTCACCCAGGCGGGGATTCTCAGTCTCTGCAACTCGCCCCTGCTCTGACCTTCACGGGTTCGATTGTGGCATGGATGTCTACGCTCTGGGAACCGCAGGCGCGGCGGACTGGCCCTCCAGTGAAGGGTTCCAAAACAAACTGGCTCAGCATTCTTTTCGCCGTCTTCTGCTCCCGTTACAGGCACCATTGCCAGTGTCCACGCAGCCTGATAAGCCGAAAATACTCCCAGGATGTTGCGGTTTGGCCAGTTCAGAAAGAAGAGAGTTGTCGGTGATTGGGCAATGGAGTCGGCCGGACCGGCACTGCTCACATTATCACAGGACATCCTGAGTCTCTGCAATAAGCTCGCCGTGAGCCCGACATCCAGCTTCGCCATCGCCTTCTCCGCCGAGCTCGTAAGCCTAAGTGCGGCCCTGGCCGCTTCGGGCGGAAGGCCGTCTGCGATCCTAACTATCGCGGACAAGCTGGACCTGGCCGTCAATACGTTTGGTGCCTGGCAAAGCGCCGAAGTCATGCATACAGTGGATTCAATGACCCAAATGCTAAAGGTCCTTGCAGAGGCGTTGAGAGAATCCGTTGGAGAACTGGCGGAAGCCGAGCCCGAATTCGAAGCCCTCGCCAGGGCCCTCAAAGCGGCCGACAAGGCGGAGTCATTGGAGGAGATCAGGACAGCTCTTGACGGCCAAAAGGAGCGGGTGGCCCGCCTTCATGAAACTCAAATTAGGCAACGCAGCCGTTACAGCAAGCGGCTGGAAGCGACAGTGGCAACCCTCGCATCAGACCTCGCGGTTGCTATGCGTGACAGTCAACAAGACGCTCTTACGGGCGCCCTCAATAGAACCGGCTTCGAAACACGTTTCGCGGAAGCCAAACTGAAACTCCACGACACGCCCTGCACCTTGGTGATGTTCGATCTTGATGGCTTCAAGCTGCTCAACGATTCACTGGGTCATGTCGCCGGAGACTCGGCTTTGAAGTCGTTTAAGGAATTCCTAAACGAAGCTGTCCCAGACGCCATCGTCTCTCGATACGGCGGCGACGAATTCGTCCTGCTCGTCCGTCGAAACGCATGGAGCTTACGCTCAGACCTGGCCAAATTCCGCACCAAACTTCCGAAGCGAGAAATAAAGCTCGAAAGCCCTCGCGGACACCTCACCATGCGCCTCGCCACCAGCTACGGAATCACGGAGATTCTTCCTTCCGACTCAATGCAGACCGCCGTCGCCCGAGCCGACGCCGAACTGTACAAGATGAAGCACTCGTTCCCAGGCGAGAAAGCGGCTTGAACTTGGAGGGTGGGGATCTGCAAGGGTTGAGTACCTTTCATGGATTCTAGGAGGTAGAACTTTGTGTTAGCGGCTCTTACACTTGGTTTCTGGTTCCGAGAAGGTGGGACCAGAAGCCGGATTGGTGACGGTCAATCCCCCCTATTTCACTCGAGTAATCGAAAGAATCTCGATCGGCGGCTTCAGAGCCTGCTCCACCGAAGGCGACTTCTGGATCTTCCGCACGATCTCCAACCCTCTTTTGACTCGCCCAAAAGCTGCAAATCCTTGCCCGTCTGGATTGCGTTTGCCTCCGAAGTTCAGCTCCGGCTGGGCGCCAATGCAGATGAAGAAATCGGAAGTCGCCGTGTCAGCTCCGTCGCGGGCCATCGAAAGGGTGCCGTCAAGGTGTTTCAAGCCAGTTTTGTTCGTGCGTTCCAAGGCTATAGGTGCATAGTCTTCTTTCTCGAATTTCGAGTTGACGGAGGCTTGGATCACCTCGATCTTGTACTTCTTGTCAGGCTGGTTCTTCATGGTGACAGCCCGGTGAAATTGTCCTCCCGTGTAACGGCCGGCATCGACATAGCGCAGAAAATTCGCCGAGGTTGTGGGAGCTTGCTCAACGTCAACTTCGACAATGATCGAACCCAACTTGGTTTCGATCCTGATGACCGGGTTCTTGGCGGCGATAGGTCCGACCAACAGCAAGGGCGCAACAAACAAAGCTCCAAGGGTCATATCCGTAGATTACACCTTCACAACTGCACGAACGTTCGCCGGAATCCTCGCTCCAAGGGAACAACTGGCTGGGTGGTCACCTCTAACACCTGTTAGAGGAGAATTCCAAATGAAGATTAGAAACATTACGACGAAGGCCGCCGCTGCGGCCGCGTTCGCACTCGTGGTCGCCGCACCTGTCTACGCGCAAACACCTGAAGCGACATCGGCCCCCTCCCTTGCCGCCCCGCACTCGACAGGCTTTTATAGGTCCAGCGGCGGCTCGAACACGCTCCTCGTGATTTCCGCAGCGGTACTCATCATTGGTCTCATCGATGACGACACCACTCTCGCCGTCCTCGGTGGAGCGGGCGTCGTCCTCTCTCTGTATGATTCCGGCCAGATGCACTACCAGCTCAATTCATACGGCCGGGGTGCCGACCTTGTCAAAATGGGTCCTGCTTCCTTTGGCGTCAGTCCCTTCAACGCGGTTGCCCCCCAGCCGTTCGGCAGCCCCAGCGTCTACGCGCAGCTTAAGTTCAAGTTCTGACCCGCGCTTGGTTCCGACCCCGCGTCTCCGGAGCAACCATCTTCGGAGACCCTGTCGCTTGACTCGCCGACAGGCGAGGCTCCATACTTCAGGGGCTTCGCGCGGTTAGCTCAGCGGTAGAGCACTACAATGACACTGTAGGGGTCACAGGTTCAAATCCTGTACCGCGCACCACTTCTCCTCGCTCTTCTCACCGAATTGGCGAAACGCCCACAGGCGCAGAGCGTCCCAACTCCCGAGAGGGTAAAGGGCGAGAGATCTGAAAAAGAGTGGCGATGGGAAATATCGCACACCCAATCTCAGTATTTCTTGTTACAATTGCTGGGTGGCTTTTGATTTGAATTTGAGGGAGAGGAGCAACCATATGGGGGTGGTTAGGAGGCTTGTCCTTGCCGTCGCGCTGGTGGGGATCGCCTCCATTGCCGGAGCGCAATCCTCAACCCTTAACTTCTCGGGGACTTCATCAGTCACGGTTCAGCTTCAAAACGTCCACTACGATCCGGGAACCACACCCACCGGCGTCTTGAATGGTTCCGGCGACCTCGTTTGCGACTTTGGAGGCGGCAACCGCTTTACCAGCCCCGCTACGCCATTCAAGGGCATCTTCGCCGACAGCGCAGGAAACGTCCAAAAGAACAAGGCGGGATACACGTTCAACAAAGAGTTCCCTTGGAACAATATGTGCGGTTCAGGGTTGAACGCCAAATTAAAACCTGGATTCACCATCATCGTCGAAACCTCGGGCCGAGTCACCTTCACGGCTGACACCGAGTGCCAACTTCCGTTCCGTGACTCAACCGGCACTCCGGCCACCCTAAGTGGCACCGGCTCCAAACTCACCATTGATGAGCCATCTGGCGCACTGAAGTTCGATACGAACCTCGTTGCGGCGAACATGCCAAAAATCGCGGCCGCCGGCTTCGGCGTTACGATGGTCTCGCCTCACCTTACGGTGCAATCAGCCGCGAAACCAACGCTCCTAGTCTCCAGCGCAAACATCAAGGTCTCCACCCCGGTTCCGTCCTTGCTGACTTCGGCTCCGATGGAGCTCTCGGCCAGCAACTTCTCGATCGACGAGACGGGCTTGCCAAACTTCGACTCCCTCACCATTGGCGCCGCCCAAGCCAGCATCGACATGAACGCGGATATGGCTGCCGGCACGACGCGCATGTCGCTCTTACAACCCGCCAACTTCGGATTTGAGGTCACAGGTGTTTCTGGCGGCGTTACGAAAGGCAAGCTTCACAACCTCCACATCAATGGCAACCTCGTTTTTCCGGACGAAATCAAGAACGAGGACAACCCTTCCGAGTCCGCTGCGATCCCCATCTCGTTCGACATTTCCGATCCCAAATTCACAAGAAGCGGCACTGGCGACGTCAAACTTCTTTGGCAGCCCGTAGCGAGTGGCCCCAAACTTCATCTGCGGATCCACTCTTTCACTCTGGACACCGCCAAAGGACTTCGCGACTTGAAAGCGACCCTGACCATCGAAGGCGACGAACGCTTCGGTGGAGGACAAGGCGTCACCTTCCAGGCCGATGGTGTGACGGTGGACGGTAACGGTGTCACCGGCACCGTAAGCCTTACGGCGCCGATCAACATGTACGGCCTCACCTGCAACACGGGGTCGCTCACCTTCGATCGCGACACCATTGCTGGCGGGGCGTTCTTCGGCCAGATCGATCTCCCCGGGGTGGGCAAACTCGGCGTTGCAGTCGGCGTCAGCGATACTGGAACCAATATCGCCATCCAGCCCATTCAAGAGCTCAATTGGGCCGGCTTTGGCAAACTGTCCATCAAGTCCGGGAGCGGCTCGATTGACAGCTCCAAGAAAGTCACCGTCAATGTAAGCGGTGACCTCAGCTTGAACGTTCTCCAGAATATCGACCTCGCTTTCGACGACCTCCAAATTGATTCCAACGGAAAAATCAAGGTTGACGAACTGGCCTTGACGAAACCGGTCGAAATTCCGATCGGACCCTTGACGCTTCATGCCAATAAGCTGGTTTACAAATCGTCCCCGGAATCGTTCCGTATCGACGGTGACGTCAAGTTTCCAGACTCCCTGCCTATCACCGGCGACATAGGTTTCGAGGGGCTCACGATCCCGATTGGAGCCGGAAAGTTTTCGGTCGGCAAGGTCACCTTCAAGGCGTCCATCGATGGCTTGGGCTCCGTTGGCGGAATGATCCAAAGCGGTGGCGACTATCCGGACCAAGGTTTCAAAAACGTCATCGCTGGAGATGTTGACGTCAGCTTGGAATGCCTCGGTGGGGCAGGACTAGGTGCGAAATTCTTAATGGCCGATGGCGGCGCATGGCTGGCTGCGGGCCACATAGCCATCCCGGGAGGCATTGCCCTTCCACCACCGCCTCCAGTTGGGCCGGAGTTGTTCATCATCGGATTTGGCGCGGGCTTCGGCCACAACATCGGACTAAGGTCGCAATACCCACCCCCAACAGACGCGAATCCATTCACGCCCTACAAGTTCGTCGATGACAACTGGTTGGTCGAAGGTTCGGTGGACGTCACTACGACCGATCATTTCCTCGCTTGGGGCACGCTCCGCTTCGACGTGGGTTTCCCCCATGTGCAAGTCAGCCTTACAGGCGACGTTGCGCTCCTGACCCCGGCGGGCATGGACATGGACCCCAATCGGTCGGCCCACTTGACCATGGGCTATTTCGGGGACGGTTTCGAACTGCATGGCAACCTGACACTCGCTGTCCCGCTGTTTAAACTGACGGGCGGAGTCGACGCCAAAATAGGCTCCAAACAAGGCTACATCTACGTCGGGTGGCCGGTTAAGGAAAAGGGCATCGCCAACGAAGTTGGCTTATCTGGGGTTGTACAGCTTAAGAGCGCGGTCGGAGTTGGATTAGACTTATACCCCGACACCATGCTTCAGGCGGGCATGGAAGACAGCATCGACATCCTGCATCTGGTCAAAGGGCGTCGATGGGCCAACGTTGGGTTTTCGACGACCGGACTTGACAGCAAGGCCCACTTTGACATCGGCGTTGAAGGCTCGGTCGACTTCGTCATCGTCACACTCTCGGCCAGCGCCTCAGCGGCGCTGGACCTTGAGTTGACCGATGTCGCATTGCCCAAGCACGCAAGTCTGCGTGGCAGATTTGAAGGGAAGATAGAAACGTTCTTAGGGGACGTTAGTGTGCACGCGGAGGGCACGATCATCTCATGGTGAAGCATAAGGCGTTCGTGATGGCTTGTTGTGTCTGCATGGCTGGAATAAGCGCCTTTGGACAGGTGCGCTCAACGACCACCCAAAGGATCCTGCCAAAAACGACAACCATCTCGCAGGTGGCAAAGCCCCTTGCGCCGATCACGATAACGACAAACGCTGCGATCCCGCCAATGACCTTGAAGGCAGTCACCGCCACCACAAATGGAAAGACGGAAGTTCGCCTACGATGGCTTGTCAACGAAGGATGGCTGCCGGACGGCAAAGGGTTCAACGTCTTCAAAGTCGTCGGTGGAACCAAGATCGGACCCCTCAACCCAGCGCCCATCGCGGTGGACGAGCGGAAGCTCCAACCTGCCGCGGCGGCTGCGCGAATCAGCACTTCGAAGGCGATGAAGCTGGCTCCGGTTGCTGCCGCACAGGCGACCGCCCCAACCACGACATTGCTCGACGTCCTCCACACGGCACGCACCAGTATGCCCGGTGTCGAACGGCGAACCCTCTTCAGCTTTAACAAGCACGCACCTGTGACTTTGGCAGCTTCGTCATTCGCTCAACTGAAAACGCACATCGGCAAATACTCAAGCGCCAAGCAACTGGGTTCTCCCATGAGCAACGTGTTGCAGTCCGCTTTCGACGCTCCTGAATTGAAAGCCTATTCGACCAAGCTCGGTTTGTCGTCTGAATTCCGCAAGCGAAGTTTGGCATCGCGTTTCCCTGGGGCCACTCAGCAGCGAAAAGTCATCGGCAACGAGTTGGGCTCTGCAAGATCACCGCTTGGTGGCGTTTTGATACCCATCGACTCCAAAGCAAGAAGCTCTTCCGTGCTCACCCCAACGAAGACACAACCGATCTCGGTGCCTACGATGCACACGTTGATGGCGACGGGCTCCAACACCGATGATGTTCGAAACGCTCGGGCGACGCTCATTCTTGGAGCACTAACCGATGCGAACGTGGCGGACGGCCTAGGTCTAGCCTTTACGGACACGACTGCTACGAACGGCCAACAAGCCCAATACGTTCTCAGCTTTGTCCCTGCAAGTGGTGCCCCCGTCGATGTTGCGACGGCTGATCTGACCGTGGGCTCCGACCCGCAGCCGCAAGCGCCCACAGGTCTGGACGGCACTCAGATCGGCGTCAATCATGTGGCCCTCTATTGGAATCCAGCGCCGGACGCCATGAGCCAGGCGCTGATCCTGCCCAGCTACCGAGTGATGAGGTTCGATGCGGCAGAACCAAGCGGCGTACTCCTCAGCGCACACCCCGTTCTCAAGTCTTCGATCGCTGCCTCTGACAACCCGAACGAACAGGTTGAGCCGTTGTTTTCGTACGAAGACAACACCGCCCCCCTTGGACCTGTCACCTATAAGGTCACCATGTTGGACGGCTTCGGAAGAGAGTCCGCCACCGCAGCATCTGTTGTGGTGAACGTCGAAGACTGGGCTACACCCACAGCTGTCGCTCTCGTCAAAGCCCAATTGAACGCCGACAAGCTGCCTCAGATCCTCTGGACCGCTTCCAAGTCCTCCGACGCGAAGTACCGTGTTTATCGCGTGGACGTCGCCAAGGTGCAAAGTCCAAATTACAAACCCGAACTGGTTACTCCGGACCTCATTGATGGCAATCGGATCATGGCCGAAACGGAAGGTCGATCCCTAAGAGGCGTGGAGGCTAGCCTCCAAGCAACCTCAAGAATCCCAGCTTCTCAGGTCGTTCAGTCACCCATATCAAAGGTCCTTCAGTCCCCAACTGCTAAGGCAAACGAAAAAGTGAATTTGCATGCCCTAGGGTTGGAGCCGTACCAATCCATTGTCGATACAGCAGCTCCACGCGACCATTACTACCGCTACATCGTCACCGCCGCTTTTGTGCGAAACCAGCGGGACTCCGAGGCGCGGCAGTCTTCACAAATCGGCGTTCCATACCTCACCCCGCCACAGACTCCCGCTGCCCTGAAAGGGGTTTTTGAACCTGTGCCGAAGGTGTTCAAGCGGGTGGTGCGACACCTGGGCAAACTGTATCAGCTTCCAGCATCTGCGACGCCTCTTGGAACCGCGGGTCCCATCGGCGTTGGACCGGGCCCGTTGATCAACAAAGTCCAAACTCTCAAAATGATCTCCCCCGCCCAGTCAAGAACGAAGATGCCAACCAGCATCAAGACGGAGACAAGCTTGCAGACGTCGCCGACAGCCGCCAGAGCACGCTCTCTGTTCAAGTTCCCGGTGTTGCCGACCCCTGACTACGCATGCTATGCGGCTTTGTCTTGGCAACCTGTGTCCGGCCCGGGCGCGCCCTTTACCTACCGTGTTTACCGGATCCCTGCGCCCAGTGCGGCAGCGAGTCCAATCAGACGCTATTCCAAAGCGATCCCAGTGACCACCGCCGACAAAATGTTCACGCTTGCCATGGGTGCTGGAAAGGGCGTCGCCATAGACGCGCCCCCAGCCGCCAAGGCACTGTCGCTTCAGAAGCCGGCCGGCACCGTGACCACCAGCAGGGCGCCGGTGCTGCAGTCCGTTGGTAAGCCCAACCTGATCACGACGATGGTATCGGAGAAGGCACGACATTATGCTGCCGCCGCGCTGCTTGTCAATCCTCCCGTGCTCGTCACGGAAACGAGCTCCACTTCGGCGAAGGACGGCCACATGCCATCGCCGATCGGTCAAGACGTCGATTACATCGTAGTGCCAAAGAATCAATGGGGCGTCGAAGGAGAGCCGGCCAAAGTGACGGTGCACCTCAAACCGACAGTGGCACCAAGCATCCCAACGCTCATTTCGGCGATGCCAAACCCTGAGCAGCCGGACCAAGTCCTGATGACGGTGATCGCCAGTCCGGACGCAGAGGAGGTCACAAAATACGTTGTCCTCCGAAAGCCGCTTCCAGACCCGCCCGCAAAAACTCGCAATACGAAATTCACTTCCCGTTCCGCACCCGCCGTTCCGGACACCATTTCGAAGGCCAGCCGCATTACCGCCGTCTCCACGAAGACTGCCGCAGCAGGCACTTTGCGTCCGCAGACCATGGAAATTCCCGGTGTACAAAAATTGCCCGTATCCGCGATTCCGGCCAGCAGGATGTCTTCGCAGGTCTTTTCGACACGTGACACCGCTCAGATGAGCGCTCTGCTTGAGACGCTCGCAACCTTTCAGCCTGTTCCCGACGCGAGCTTGACCCTGATGCCCGAGCCGGGATTCGTTCATGTGCTGGACAAATCCACCTCGCCCAATAAGCATTACGCTTACCGGGTCATCGCTGTGAACAGCAACAATCTCCAGTCCACCGAGTCGGGCTACCTCGAAGCGGCCACCAGGCTGGGTTCAATCCCGGCGCCGACGATCGGGGAAGCGGTCGTCACGGCCGACGGTGTCACCATCCCCGTCCAAGGCGCCGTCGCCGGAACCTTGGTCCTCGAGCGTGCTCAAACCGTTGGAGGCACCGACACCGATTTCATCCAAATCCTCGGTCCGGTCTCGGGTGCCTTGACCGACAGGACTGTCATGAAGGGCCAAACATACAAGTACAGAGTGCGCCAATTCAGCGCGGACGGCTTGGTATCGGCTCCCTCGAGAGTCATCACGGCTCAAACGTAATCGCGGCTAAACTCAAGACTCCGTGGCTTACGTTCTTCTCGCGATGTACGTGCTTCTCGCAGCTGTTGCGCTGTCTAACGCTATTTGGATGCGCCGGCCCGGAACGCTTGAAGCAGGTGCCAGCTTCTGCATCCTGATCCCCGCCCGCAACGAAGAAGAAAACTTGCGCAGACTGATCCCATCTCTCTTGGAACCGAACCCGGGCCTCAAGGTCTACGTGTACGACGATGAATCTGAGGACGAGACCGGCGAAGTTGCCTCGAGCCTTGGTGCGATCGTGATTAGCCCCAAGGAGACTCTGCCCGCGGGTTGGACAGGTAAGAATCGTGCATGCCACGAACTGGCACAAGCGGCTTCCGAGGACTCAGACGCAGAGTGGTTGCTCTTCATGGACGCTGATGCTCGTCCGGGCTACTATTTCATTTCCGCTATGCGCGACCTAGCTGCCACCGTCGGACGGCGCGCGGGCGTGCTGACAGGGTTCCCAAAGATCATTCCTGGCCGCGGAATGGAGCAACTGTTCCTTGGTTGGGTTGGATGGATTCTGCTCAGCATGAACCCTTTCGGCCTCGTGTCTCGCACGGGCAAGGGTCACAACGGATTCACCAACGGCCAGATTCATGCCTGGAAAGCGAGCGTCTATACCGAACTTTGGCCAAACGAACGTGTGAAGGGTGCTGTCCTCGAAGACGTAAAGATGGGCCGTCTCATGGCCGAGAATGGCGTCCGAGTGGAGGTCGCGAATCTTTCAAAGCACTTCTCCGTGAAAATGTACGACACTTGGTTGGAAGCGCTGGACGGTATGTCGAAGAATTCTCATGAGATCACGGACAACACTGCCGCCACCCTATTGCTGGGACTCTTGCTATGCTTCATCGCATGGGCTTGGCTTCTAGCCGGCCATCTCGCCTGGATATGTCTCGGGTTATTCCTCATGAGCGGAGCCGGCAGCATGATCGTCGTTCGGTCGAGGCCGTGGGGGCTTCCGTTGCTGCCTCTAGCAATTTCAATTGGCGGATTCACGGTGTGGCGATCCCTACACTGGCGCAAGACAGGGCGGGTGACCTGGAAGGGTCGAACCTACCCCACCGATTAGAGCTACTTCATCAACTTTGGCAGTAATGCTTCAACCCTGTTGTGCAGCTCCGGCGGAGCGCCGAACTGAGCCAAGGCTGTCTTTCCTTTCGCGTCAAACACGTACATTGTCGGGGTCGCAAAAATTCCTCCAAAGGCCGTCGCAATATGCGCATTGCCCTCAATATTCGGATATGCCAGCTTCTTATCCGACACAAACTTGGTCAGATCCGCTTTCGGCGATTCCATCGCAATGGCGACGACGGCAAGCTTCTTGCCGTAGCGTTTTTGTAGACCGGAGAGCCAAACCGCAGTCGGTCTGCAAGGAACGCACCAAGTGGCCCAGAACTCAACGATGACGGGCCGTCCCTTGAGAGAGGCTAGAGAAACCTCGCGCCCATTTAGGTCCATAAGGTGTAGGTCAGGCATATTCGTCAGTCCTTTGCTCAAGTCAGGGGCTGAACCCGCTGAAGCCGCCGCAGAGTGGTTGCCGACAAGGAGCGAATTCACCATGGCTTTCAAATCGGCCTTGAAGTGGTCCTGATTCGCCTGCTTGCCCCATGGCGCGTACTTGCTGACCACCTTTTCGTTCCAACCGTAAAAATCGCGCGGCTGGGCCAAGATGATGTCATCGACGAACACGACCGGGTATTTATCGATGCCGTATCGGGCTGCCAAGGCTGACTTGCCCCAATCCTCACTGACGAACTCAACGCTTCCGCTGTAACCTTCCACCACTTCTCGGATCAGCAAACTTGCTGGGTCGGAGAGGCTTCAAGTGTAGGGCCAGCGCACCAAAGTCACGCGCACCTTCGCTTTTTTTGCCGCAACTGCGATTCGAGGTTCACTCGTTCTAGCAAGGATAGGAAAAACCTTATTGACAACCACAGCTGCGCGCCTCGCCCCTCCGGGTGATCCGTCGGCAAGGTCCAGATTGATCATCTCGGTGTACAGTTTGGGCAAGCTCCCACTGGCGCGATTGCCAAGCGTCGCCAGCTGCTTTGCCAACCCTTCTCGGATCTCGGTTGCGGCCAATGGTTGACCGCTGACTCCAGGTGTGTTGGCAAGGGCGCGCGCAGATCTCGCATAGGCCAGGAGGGCACCTTCGTGCCACCCTCTCTTGTTGAGGTCCATCGCCAGCTTGTAGGATGCGTTGACTTGGATTAAGCGGCCACGATCCTTCTCGCTGACCTTCTCCAGTGCCGTCAAAATGTCTCGGTCCAGAACGTGGAGGTCTCCGCCTAACCCGAACACTGCCGGTGTCTCGGGTTTGGCTTGGGGGACACGGCTGCAGAATTCCGCATATCCGAGCATTCCCTGGGCGAGCCCCACATAAGCCAATCCGTTCTCCAAGGTCGTGTTGTAACCATAGAGCCGGCCTGAATCCCAGTACGTCCCAGACTGGATTGTCGCAACCTGCACCAACGTACGGTTCGCCGCAGACATCGAAGGAAACGCAGCCGACAACCGCTGGGTTCTTGGCCTCATGGCTCGACCGACAGCAGCCCACTCCCTATCGAACCCCTTTCGACCACTGGCGGCCACCGCCGATTTGGCAGCGAAGTATCGATCAGACGCCAGATCCGGTTCCGCATCCAGCAGATGGTACAGCCCCAGTAAATCGCGCCCAGCCTCCACGTCTTGCTGGACCAGGGAGAGCTGATCCTGCAGATCCGTCGCATCGTCCTTGCTTACCTTCAGCTTAGGAATCTCGGCTTTGAGGCCGTTAACATGGTTCAAAATGGCTTGCTTAGGGCTCAGCGAACCGCTCCCCGAGGTGAAGATTACAAGACAGAGGGCTAAGGTGTTCATTCGAATGACCAGATTCAAGACGAATACGGGAACTGACGCTCCAAATGTTGCCAAAGTCTGGGCTCGCCAAGGCAAACAGTCGTTATTGTTCGCAAAGGAACCCTTCGCGCTTGGGCATGCGCTCCATCAACATACCCACGGCGTGCATCGGTTGAACGCGGCCGCGAACCACCCCTTCGATCGCCTCAAATACTGGAATCTGGACCGAGTGCAGCCGCCCCAACATCAATGCGCTTTCGCTGGTCGATACACCTTCTGCGACCTGCCCTATTTCCTTCAAGACGTCGTTTAGGGACTCACCTCTTCCAAGCGCTTTGCCAACGCGATAGTTGCGCGACAAAGTACTGACGGCCGTCGCGAAGAGATCCCCAACCCCCGCCAAACCCATGAATGTATCGATGTGTGCACCCATGGCTAAGCCAAGGCTCGTCATCTCGTGGAGGCCCCGTGCAAGCAATGCACCTTTCGTGTTGTCCCCAAAGCCCAATCCGTCCGCCATACCCGCACCGATTGCCAGCACGTTCTTAAGGGCGCCCGCCAATTCAACTCCGATCACATCGTCGCTCAAGTAAACACGAAAAGTGCGGCACATGAAGGCAGCACGTACTTTCTCCGCCGTCCCCTCATTTGCGAACGCAGACACTGCAGCCGTTGGGATTCCCCTTACAATCTCCACCGCTAAGTTGGGTCCACTCAGCACGCCGGTCTCAGCTCCGGGCATGACCTCTTCCACGACCTGAGTCATCGTGTAGGCAGTTGATGGCTCCAAGCCCTTGGCGGCGATCACGACGAGAGGGTGAGCGCCCTTGGCCTCCATGACGACACTTCTGACTGCGTTAGAAGGCACCGCCACGACCGTCATCTCAACCGGTCCCAAATCCTCTCCGATCAGGTGGAAAGTGACCTCCTGCGGCAAAACGAAGCCGGGCATATACCGCAGGTTTTCGCGACAGATCTTCAGCGATTCAAGCTCTTCGTGGTTCCGACCTACCAACTTTACAGAGTGGCCGTTGCGGGCGAGCAAGATGGACATCGCCGTTCCCCAACTTCCGGCACCCAACACTGCAACGTTCATACGCTCGCATTATTCCCCACCTTTGGACATACTGGGTGCCAAATGAGCCAACCATGCGAGCACGCAAGCCAAATCAAGGACGTTGAACCTAGGACCCAAGGGTGTGAAGAATGCCTCAAACTGGGCATGACATGGGTACACCTTCGTTTATGTTTGGAATGTGGCCACGTCGGCTGCTGCGACAATTCCATCGGCAAGCACGCGACCGCACATTTCCACCAAACTGGCCACCCAGTCATTCAATCCGCTGAGCCTGGTGAAGAGTGGCGCTGGTGCTACATCGACGAGATCATGTTCTAGAAGGTTGCCTTGCTTCAAGCTGCAAACGTGAGGCAGCACCGAACATTTAGATTTTGGTTGAGCGAACTGATTCCAGAGGCAATTGACCGCAGCCTGCAGGAACAGGCAAGGGAGGTCGTGAGATTCGACCCTGAGAGTATCACAGCTTAGAATCGTGTCACGTGGAAGCCTTCCCCGTACTGTACGCCGATCTTTCCCCCGTCTTCTTCAGCGAGGCTCTCAACCATATTGGTGACTTTCTCCAGTCGATCACCATGGAACTGGCTTCGGTGAATCGCCAACAACCGTGCCTTCTCTGGCCACAAATTTGAGATGTCCACCACGTAGTTCGCGGCGATCGTCGAAAAACGCAAGACATAGAGTGGAAGCTGGCTCATTTTCGCCGCTCTCAACGCAGCATCACCGGATCGCCTGTGGTCTTGATGGCTCAATCTTGGAGGGTAATCCCCATCAAAGCATAGGATGTAATTCGGCTTGACCCGCTCGATCTGAGCCCTTATATCGCCCACAAGCTCATCGTTTGCCCGGAGCCGGCCGTCTGGCTTGTTCAAAAAGGTAATGTCCCTGACCTTGTAGTTTGAAGAGGCCTCACGCTGTTCCGCCTCCCGAACTCTGCGATTTTCCTCCGAGTTCTCGAACAGGTAGTACCCCTTGTCTCCGCTAGTGCATACGATTAGATGAAGTTGCGCTCCTGCCGCGCCTAACTTCGTCAACGTGCCACCGATGTAGAATTCGTCGTCGTCCGGATGAGCGGTGACCACCAAAATTCTGGCCCGCGGCGAGAACAGCGTTTTGGATTCGGGATCCAACGGTGGATTGGGTTTTGGAGCCGTCCGAGCAATGAAATCGAATTCCCACGGCTGCCAAACGTAAAATCCCCACAGCAGACCCACGATTGAACCATAAACGATCAATCGGCGCTTCGCATTCTTCTTGCGCCGTGCTTGCTTCTCCCCGGCCGTCACTGCTTCTGTCATCGCTTTGGGAGACGGTACCGCAACCGACAAACGGTCCAGAGACCGGCCATTGCACATGAAAGCAATGGCAATGTTCCTTGTCTCAATTTACAATGTAAGGCATGTCACGCCAATCTTTGCTCGAAAAGGAACTGCAGAAGATCCCCAACGTCGGCCCAAGAATCGCCGCCGATCTCGTCATGCTCGGCGTTACGGATGCTGCCCAGCTCGCGAAAATGGATCCCGACGACATGCATGATCGCCTCTGCGTTCTGACCAATTCCAGACAAGATCCGTGCGTATGGGATACCTTTGCTGCCGTCGTGGATTTTGCCAAGGGCGGCCTGCCAACACCTTGGTGGCACTTTACTGCCGGGCGCAAGAAGCGGTGGGCCGAGCAAGGCAGATCGCACCGTTGAGCTCACTTGCAATCTGCGCCGCGACGGCGACGCCCATTTGGTGACGTAGAATCTAGCCATGGATTTCGGACTGTCAGGCAAAGTGGCGATGGTCGCCGCCGCGAGTAAAGGCATTGGCAAAGCATGCGCAAAGCTTCTCGTCGACGAAGGATGCATCGTCTCCATCTGTGGACGCAACGAAGAGTCCCTCGAAGCGGCAACCGATGAACTCGGGGATAGCGCACACAGCTATGTCGTCGATGTGGCCAGTCCCGAGGACCTTGTCTGGTGGGTCGAACAGACCAAACAAGATCTCGGCGACATCGGCATACTTGTCACCAATACGGGAGGCCCTCCTGCAGGTTCTTGGATTGATATGTCCGATGAGCAGTGGCAGGAAGGAATCAACAGCACCCTCCTGAATGTCGTTCGTCTCAGTCGCCTCGTTGCCCCAGATATGCAAACGAACCAATGGGGCCGTATCGTCCACGTTACTTCGCTCGTCGCCCGAGAGCCCGCTGGGCTCCTTCCCATCTCTTCGACCCTGAGGGCGGGTCTGATGGCGCTGACGCGCCTGCAAGGTCAGCAATTGGCCTCCAACGGCATCACCGTGAACTCCGTCCTTCCCGGCCACACCCTGACGGATCGACAGACCCACCTTCTGGAGATCACCGCCGAAAGAGAAGGGATCACCGTCGAAGCAGCCATGGCGAACAAGGTGGCCGAAATGCCTGCCGGCCGCATGGCGCAGCCCGAAGAAATTGCCGCAGCGGTCGCATTTCTGTGCTCAAAGCAGGCCAGCTATGTGAATGGGGCAAGCTTGCTCGTCGATGGGGCTTATACGAAAGGACTTTGACCGCTAGCTCAATTTCTTGATCATGGCCGCGACCTGAGAAAGCTCTGCGCTGCCAGGAGGCGCATACTGCCTTCCGCGAAACAGCGCTTTTCTCGCTTCGTCGCGCTGGTTTGTGTCTGCCAACGCGCCAGCCAAATCCAAAAACGAGGATGCGGCCTTAGTCTTGTGCTCCAACAACTGCTCAGGGTCGATGTCCGCGTCCGCCGCCTTGGCCCAGCTGTCTGCCGCGGCCTGTAGCCACTGAATTCGGGCGTTGGGATCCTTTGCCGACTCCGCCTGTCGTTCGTAATAGCCGGCCAAGGCAATGGCCGACGCCGTTCGCGTCGGATCGTTGGCCAGGGCGTTCGAAAGACTCTGCTCCCCCTCGGCCTCCGCCCCTCTCTCCATTTGGTCCAAACCCTGCTTCTCTAACGTTGCCGCCAACAGCTTCTGTTTGGCACTTCTCTCAGCTGGGCTGATCGTTGAGTCAACCTCGGCCTGGGCTCGTCTTACAGGGTCATCCTCGGTTCCACTTGCTGGAATTGCGGCCTGCTTTGTGGGGCTCGCCACTCGTGTTGCGGCCATTTCCACTACGAGAATCAATCCAAACAGTAAGACGAGTCCCGTCACAACTAAGAACAAACGTCCGATGAAATACTTGGTCTCCGGCTTCAACAGGGGCTTTCGCGGCGGTGGAGGATAGTAAATCGGTGCTTGGGTGTATCCCGGCATTGAGTTGGGATCCGCTCCCGGAAGGATGGTTCCCTGGTGCATGACTCCCGGCTGCTGGTAGGGATTGTATGGATAGACGACGGGTGGTGGCGCAGGCTGTTGCTGGTATGGATTCGCGGGATGCTGCAGATATGGACCCTGCGTCTGGTGGGGGTAGCCGCCGTGCGTCGGAGCAGCAAAGTAACCCGGACCAGGCTGGTAGAGCGTGCCTCCGATTTGCGGCCTACCTGGATCGATGACCATAGAACCCGGTTGAACCGCCTTCTGCGCAGAATCCAGCGCCTCCATCATCTCTTTGGCGTTCGGATACCGCAACTGAGGGCTCTTGTCCAGCGATTTCTCGATGACCTGCCACAATGCGAAATTCGCTTGACTGGGTCGGTCGGGCTCCTTGTTCATGATCGCATAGGTGATGCTCACGACGCTGTCGCCCGCAAAGGGCTTTTGCCCCGCGATCATCTCGTAAAGCACGACGCCCACACTGAAGAGGTCGCTTCGCGCGTCGATGTCTCGGCCGACCACTTGCTCGGGGGACATATAGCTGGGCGTGCCAAAAACCTGCCCGTCCATCGTAAGATTGGGCTCGAACGTAAGACGTGCGATGCCGAAGTCCGTCAGTTTGATTCGGCCGTCAGATAGGATCTGAATGTTGTCCGGCTTGATGTCTCGGTGGATGACGCCCTTGCTGTGCGCATACTCCAATCCCGAGAGCACCTTCTTGGCCAGATCCACCGCGTCATCGGGCGGTAAGAAACCTTTCGTGTCGAGTTCATTGCGGAGGGTATGCCCGTCCAGATACTCCATCGCAATAAAGTGTCTGTCGCCATCCTGCCCAACCTCGAAAACCGTCATGATGTTCGGATGAGTAAGAGACCCAACGGCGCGGGCTTCGCGTAGAAACCGCTTAATGCGGTCGTCCTTCTGCCCCGCATTGGCCCCCGCCGGCATCGACAATTCTTTGATCGCCACGCGCCTGTTCATCAGCGGATCGTAAGCCTCATAAACGATGTCGTTCGAGCGGGCGATCTCGCGGATGATCTGGTACTTGCCAAGGGTGGTCGGGGGGCTGCTGCTCATCCGATTTTTGAGAGACTACTCATAAAGACGCGAAAGATTGCCAGCACGTGCGCAATTGTTCCCATTACGTGTCTGGCAATAGTGCCTGATACTCTACTTTTGCTTGGTGGGTAGGGCCGCGACGTATGGCATAAGGCCGGTGTGGACGCTTCCTACAAATCGCCGCCTTCAGCTTGGCAAGGATCCTTCCTGGAAACAAGAAAAGCCTTGATCACGATACTTCTGGTCCTCGGGTCAGCCTGTTTCGGCTTTGCCACAGGGCATCGGGCCGAAGCGTTCACTCGTGCATTTGGCCCTAAGGCGGTCGTCAATGTCGCGAGACCGACCCTCGTATGGGAAGTCTGGGCTGGCGATGGCAGCCACATTTCTGACGCCCACATGACGCTGGATGGATGCGCCGTCAAACCAAGCTATGACGTCGACACTCATAGCCTGCGATATACGCCCAATTCACGGCTCAATGTTGGGCCCCATCACGTCGATTGTCAAGTGATGATCGATGACTCCCTTCCCGTCCACCGAGAGTGGGACTTCATCATTCCAGAGAGAGCTCCCGAGCTTGTGCCGACAGCGTCGAACGATCAACGCCAACTGATCGACATCATTTCTGAATACCGAACGGATATGGGTCTTGAGAGTTTTGTGAGTGACGACCGTCTCGCCGCAGCGGCGGCGGCACACACCGCGTTTCTCGAGCGAAACAACATAACGGGCCATCAGGAAACACCGGGGAAACCAGGATTCGTCGGAACTTGGCCCATCGACCGACTCGAATCGTTCGGGTTTCTCGAAGATTCTTGGGAGTGCGTCGACTACGGCGGCAAGGACGGATCAGATTGCATTCGAGACCTTTTCGATGCACCCTATCACCGAATACCATTCATGCAACCTGGCCAACTCCTTTGCGGAGCCAGTTACGTGGACAGCCATCTGACGGTTGAGTTCGAGATGACCAAACAAACGGCTACGACCGTCTCCCCCTATCCGGGCCAACAAGATGTTCAGCCCTCGTGGGATTCGCACGAGAGGCCCGATCCTCTTCGTATGCACTCGACTTCAGGGCCCGTCGGATATCCGATCGTACTCAGTCACTTCAGTCCAGGAAACGAAAGAATCGTGCTTCGGAGCGCCAAACTCCAGACCGAAGACGGAGAAGATGTGCCGATCTTCAGCAATTCCCCCGCAAACGACGACAAACTCAACTTCACCGTGTTTGTCATTTCGCAAAGACCACTTAGGCCGTACACAACCTACAGGGTCACGGTAAGCGCCAGCACGGCCGCGGGTGAAGACGCCTCCAAGTCGTGGTGTTTCACCACGGGCGCGGGACCGGCATCTGTTCGCCACCTGCAAGCTCGTCGCTAGTGACATGCGCATTGTGCGAAGTTGTCAGAGCCCTTATCGCTTCAACCACTTTCGTGGGATGGGCCTTTTCTCGTCTTCGCCCTGCCAGTAGATCGACACAACCCACCAGCGCTTCCCATCGTTCAACAGCTGAAAGCTGTTGATCCCACGCTCAAATGGCTTTTCGTCCTCCAACTTCCAGCGTGATTCGTAAGTGCTGAAAACTTGTGCGATGTTTCCATAGGTGTCAAAGTGTCGAGACAACTCCCTTTCGAAGAATCCGCGACTCTCAATGTACGGACCGGACTGCTTTATGTATCCGTCAACGTCTGTTCCAAAGTAGCGAAGGTCTCCTTTCTTCGTGTGGAGTGCCGCCGACAAGCGCGCATTTGGAACGAACAAGGATCGCATTCTGTCCCAATCCCTCTTCTGGCCGACGGGGCCAGAAATTACGTCGTAAACCGCTTTCAGGATGTTGTCCATTGAAGAAACATCGGCCTGCCTGGCTGGAGACACCTTCGGTTCTTCGGGAGTCTGGGAGAGGGCGACGGAGACAAGGGTGAAAAGCAGTGCACTGGATAAGGTCTTGTGGTTCATGATTGGTCTCTTCGAGAATTCACCATACCGAACAACTTGCATACCGCATAGGTCCGCAAACGGGTCGGCACTAACGTGGCAAACCTGAAGCGGTAGAATCCGGTTCAATTGAGCGTGTCCAATTTCTCTGTCGCCATGCCTCCTCACACCCTTCAAAACGCGGTCACGTCCGATTATCAGATCCCGTATGACGCCTGGGAGAGGCGACCGTGAAGGACGAGGAATACACGCGTATGCACGACCTGGAGGACCGCTACTGGTGGTTCGTAGGTCGTCGAAACCAGGCGCTGAGACTTCTTCGCACGTTCACTTCAAACCAGGCGCGCCCCCGCATCCTGGATCTTGGCTGCGGCACAGGAGTGATTTCCGGCGAGCTGGAGAGCTGGTCTGAACCGATTTCCCTCGACATGAGCATCCTTGCCCTCAACTTCAGCAAGCATAGGGGCGTGAAACGCTTACTCCAAGCCCGCGGGGAGTGGTTGCCCATTGAAACAGGCTCCGTGGATGCCGTGCTTGCTCTCGACATCTTTGAGCATATCGAGGACGACGCCAAAGCCTTCGCGGAAGCCTACCGGGCGCTCAAGCCCGGAGGCGTCCTCGTCCTCAGCGTCCCCGCATTTAAGAGCCTTTGGGGTCCCCACGACGTGGCACTCATGCACTTCCGCCGCTATAAATCCGGCCAAATGCGGAGGCGCCTGGAAGAAGCCGGTTTCAAAATTCGCCGTATGACCTACGCCGTGTTCTTCCTGTTTCCCATCGTCGTATTTATCCGTTTCTTCGAAAAGCGCAAGAAAGGAGAAGCCACCGCTTCGCTACCGAAAGTGCCAGATTGGTTCAATACCCTTCTGATCGGACTCCAGAATTTCGAGGCCTGGGTGATGTCCAGGGCCAGCCTTCCGTGGGGAAGCAGCGTCATCGCCGTTGCACAAAAACCTGCCGGTTCCAACGTGTGAGGACCTCCAATCTCTGCCCCAGTTTCCACCTTAGATGCAGGGTTGGCGGGGGTTGCTGCCGTGGTGAAACGGACCGGAGACACCGTATTTGGTGGGCGCTGGCCATCGCCTCGGCATACGCCGGTTCAGAGACGCCACGTGCTTGTCTTAAGCTGGCGGTCCGAGGGGGCCGGAGGCAGGTCCCTTGGAACCAAGAACGGCAAGGAGAGAGCTCCAACAATAAGGGGCAGCAGCACAAACTCCAATCCATCCACCGCCGTATCCACTGCAAGACCAAGAAACGGCACAAGTGCCCCCAGCACGCCTTCCAAGGGGATCTCCAAGACGATGAGGCCAGCCGTCACTCCCAGCCCGATCGCCAAAGCCAACATCTTGTGCCCTACCGACACCCGGCGGTCACGGAGCAATTTGAATCCGAGCCGAAGGTTGAGACCACTTCTCTTTGCCGCGCCATGCGCCGCGCGATGCGCAAGTGACTTGAACACAAACCTCATCGTCATCTGTATCAACGCTTCGCGTGGCCCGCGCGTTGCCCTTTTTAGCAATTGGGAACCGCGGTGGTCGTTTTGTGGGACCAAGGTGGGTGACAATAGAGCCCAACTCACGTCGCCACGACATATGCGCAGGAAACACCGTAGGATTTGGATATGGAATCGAATGGTCAAACTGAACTTGCGACGTTTGGGGCAGGCTGCTTCTGGGGCGTCGAAGCCTACTTTCAACAGCTGAGCGGCGTGAAGTCAACCGCTGTCGGCTACCTCGGCGGCACCCTCGTAAACCCGACGTACAAGGATGTCTGCACCAACACCACCGGCCATGCCGAAGTCGTGCAACTGACGTTTGATCCGAATGAAATCAGCTACGAAGGGTTGCTCGACGGCTTTTTCCAAATGCACGATCCTACCCAGCTCAACCGTCAGGGCCCCGACTTCGGCACCCAATATCGATCGGCCATCTTCTTCCACAGCCCCGCGCAAGAAGCCGTCGCCAAAGCGGCCAAAGAGAAGTGGCAGAAGACCGGTCGGTTCAAGCGCGACATTGTCACCGAAATTACTCCTGCGTCAACCTTCTACGTCGCCGAGGACTACCACCAGAAATACCTCGAAAAACGCGGCGAGACTTCCTGCCACCTCTGAATGAAGGGGTGTGCGGAGCCTCGTGACCGACTTGGCAAAATTGCAAAGGTCAGCGACTCATCATAATTACTGCACCCTTATTGTTGGCGTGCTCCGTGAGGTTGGGCCCCCGCTCTAGCCACATATAAAGCTGCTCAGGCTGCACGGCCTGATGAGTGATCCCCATGGTCCCCAAATCCGCAAAGCTGGGCCGCCAATCAAGATACGCCCGGACGGAAGCGTAATTTCCATCGGATTGCTTGAAGTCCAGACGCGCCCGCGATCCAAACCTTCGTCCGATTACACCGAGCGTCTTGCCGGAGTCCGTCATCTTGCCCCTCAATTCATGATGCCCCGTCCGGTCTCGTAACGGAAGCTCCTCCAATGTCAGTTGGACTGGTCCACCGGAGAAGGTACCCGCCATGGAAATCAGGGATGGTGGTCCAACGTATTTCAGCTCGACCTTCTTGAGGGCGGGCGTCTCGCCATCCAGATCGTTGTAGAGCGGCCTACAATTCAAGTACAAGGAAGTAATGAGATTGTTCTGATCAGGTTGCCCATAAGAAATCTTGGCGAAACTTCCATCGCCCGTTTCCCCCTTGCCGTATCCCTCAGGACTGACTAACGCGTCGCACAAGGGAGGCATCTCGCGGGAATAGCGCGCCGACCCAACGAACCCCTCGACATTGTTTGTGTTGTCATGAGCCAACTGGACGCAGGCAAACATGCTGCCCACGACATTCCAAGAGGCCGACGTACCGCCCTCGTTGATCACTAGAAAACCGCCGTCGGTCAGATAAACGCCGCAAAAAGAACTGTCGAACGCCCCGGCTGGCTCTTTCGGTCTCGGTGCCGCCCTCACTCCGGGGTGAACACCCGGTCTGCCACCCCTGATATCCTGCGCCAGGCTGGCTGGAGAAGCAAGAGTCGTGGCGAGTACCAAACTGGCAAAGGCAAATCCCATCCTTGAAGTTTAGCGCAAGCTTGCAGCAATTTGACTTCGAAAGATCAGTCTCTTGCTTCTGTGGGAGAGAACCGCGTGCTGAGCAAGGAATCATCAAAAATGCCTCGTTGAATTGCTAGGTGCAAGGTACGCTGACGCCCGATGCTTGATCTGGTTGGACAGCGTTTGTCCTTGCAACAAATCGCCGATGTTTCGCAGCGCCGAACAGCGGTCAGCCTAGCCAAAGGCGCCCGCAAACGCATGCAGGCGGCCAGAGATTTGGTCGAGACCATCGTCAAAGAGCAGCGCACCACCTACGGCATCAACACCGGCTTCGGCAAACTCTCCGATGTCCATGTCCCGATCGACGAACTGCAGGAGCTTCAACACAACCTTGTCCGCAGCCACGCTTGCGGAGTCGGCAACCTTCTTTCTGCGGAAGAAACGCGTGTGATGCTCCTCCTTAGGGCAAATGTTCTCGCAAAGGGCTTTAGCGGTGCCAGGATCGAAGTGGTTGAAACTCTGCTCCAGATGCTGGCGAAAGACGTCCTCCCCTGCATCCCAGAAAAAGGTTCCGTCGGTGCCAGCGGCGATCTCGCCCCCCTGGCCCACCTCGCACTTGTCGCTCTCGGCGAAGGTGAAGCGATCTACGAAGGGAATAGGATGTCCGGCAAAGAAGCGATGGCGAAGGCAGGAATCGCCACTTTGACTCTCGAAGCCAAAGAGGGCCTCGCCCTCCTCAACGGCACTCAGGCAATGACCTCAGTCGGGGGCCTTGCTTTGGAGCGAGCCAACCGCCTCGCCAAACTGGCCGACGTGGCTGGTTGCATGTCCCTCGAAGCGCTGCGCGGCACTCCCGTCGCCTTCGATGAGAGAATCCACGAGATCCGGCCCCACGGCGGCCAAGTGGAGGTCGCCAAGCACCTGCGGGAGTTGGTTTTCGGGAGCCAGATTCGGGAATCCCACCGAAACAACGACCCGCGCGTCCAAGATGCTTACAGCCTACGGTGCATTCCGCAGGTCCACGGGGCAGTGCGCGACGCCTTAGCCTATGCAACAAATGCCCTGGAAACGGAGATGGGTTCCGCCACCGATAACCCCCTCGTGTTCGCCGCGGAAGGGGAGGTGATTTCCGGCGGCAACTTCCACGGCGCTCCCGTTGCGATGGCGCTCGACTTCGCCGCCATCGCCCTAACCGACCTCGCCTCCATCAGCGAGCGACGCATCGACCGCCTCGTGAACCCAGACCTGAACGAGGGTCTCCCGCCCTTCCTGACATCACACCCAGGAGCCTGCTCCGGCTACATGATCGCCCATGTGTCCGCGGTGGCTCTCCTCAACGAATGCAAGGTTCTTTGCCACCCTGCGAGCGTCGACAATCTCCCCACTTCAGGCGGCAAGGAAGATCACGTTTCGATGGGTATGGTTGCCGCGACCAAGTTCCGAACCATCGTCCAGAACGTCCAAAACATCCTTGCCATCGAAATGATGGCCGCCGCCGAAGGCCTGGAATACCGCCGTCCTCTCAGGGCGGGCACAGGAGTCGAAAAAGCCTACGGCGACGTTCGACAAGTGGTTAAGAAGCTTGAAGGGGATCGCCCCCTTTCCGGTGACATCGAACGGCTGGCCGCGACCCTGAACTGAGGTAACTGCTCGCCTGTGGGAACGGCCCCCTTAAGCACCGTTGGAGCAATCTCCACCTTGAGCGACTTTAACAAACCAAAAGCCCTCAGGCCAGGCCTGAGGGCTTGGGATTCTAAGCGATCTTCAGCGTCGCGGGCGGAATCGCGCGTTGACGTCGTCATCTCCGGCGTTCTTCTTAGGGAACGCGTCGGGAACTTCCGGCGCGGTCACCGGAGCGCGCTCATCAGAGCTCGTAGTCTCGGCCACTGCCACCGGCTCTGAGAATCCACGATCTCCACCACGGTCACGATCTCGATCCCGATCCCGATAGCCGCCTCGATCTCCGCTGCGTCCCCGATCCCGATCTCCGCCTCTGCCGCGATCCCGGTCGCCGCCGCGCCCACGGTCCCTGTCCCCTCCGCGACCGCCGCGGTCACCACGGGGCTGGGGAGGAGGAGGCGTTGCGTTTTCGTTGTCCTTCAGTGCTGGAAGATCCTGTGGAAGACCCATGGCCGTGAGGTTGATTCGACCCATGTGGTCGACTTCGAATACCTTCACGTTGATCTCGTCGCCGACACTGACCACGTCGTCCGGCCGACGCACCTGCTGAGTCGTAAGATGCTCGATCGGCACCAAACCTTCGCGGTTCGGCATATACTCGACCATTGCGCCGCGGCCCATCAGCCGACTGACCTTCCCTCGGAACTCGGCGCCGACGGCGATCTCGTCTGTCAAAGCCTTGATCATCGAAATGGCTTGGGCGACGGCCTCGCCGTTGTTGCCGCCGACCAGCACCCGGCCATCCTGCTGGATGTCCACACTCGCACCAGTCGTACCCGTGATCTTCTTGATCACCGCTCCTCCCGGTCCGATGACGGCGCCGATCTTCTCTGGGTTGATCTGCAGAGTAGTGACCTGGGGGGCAGTTCCCGCCACCGCTTCGCGAGGGGCCGAAATCTCGGCCTCAATCACATCAATGATGGTCATCCGTGCGCGCTTCGCTTGGGCCAGAGCCTGGACGAACACCTCGTCGGGAATCCCGTCAAGCTTAGTATCGAGCTGCAGGGCCGTGATGCCTGCCCTTGACCCAGCCACCTTGAAATCCATGTCGCCGCAGAAGTCTTCCATGCCTTGGATGTCCGTAAGAACTTTGTACGTCTTACCGTCTGACATCAAGCCCATGGCGATTCCGGCCACGGGTGCCTTAATGGCGATGCCCGCATCCATGAGTGCCAGTGTCGATCCGCAGACAGACGCCATCGACGTCGAGCCGTTCGACTCCAGGCATTCCGAAATCAATAGCAAGGTGTAGGGGAAATCGGGATCGTCCAGAGGGATCACGCTTCGCAACGCTCGTTCCGCCAAGGCGCCGTGACCTACTTCACGCCTGCCAGGGCCGCGCATGGGGCGAACCTCTCCGACCGAATAGGAAGGGAAGTTGTAAAAGTGCATATAGCGCTTTGGCTCTTCGTCCTCGATGCCATCCATCGTCTGGGCATCATTGGGAAGTCCAAGCGTCAATACTGTCATCACCTGGGTCTGGCCGCGGGTGAATAGGCCAGAGCCATGAACTCTCGGCAAGATGCCGGCGACCGCTTCCAGCGGGCGAATATCTTCCAGACCACGGCCGTCAGGTCGCTTGTCCTTTTCGATGATCTGTCGTCGGACCGACGCTTTGACAACACTGTCGACCGCTTCTGGGAGTTGCTTGATCAATTCGGGCTTGTCGGCGAGGGTTGGCGCGACTTTACCGATGATTTCCTTGTTCAGTTCATCGATGGCTGACTCGCGGCTCGCCTTCTCTGGGTTGTTGAAAGCCTCCTCGATGTCCTTTCGGTAGTCCTTGTCGATTTTCTTCTTGAGATCCTCGTCCACAAGCTGCAACGTGACGTCGCGCTTTGGCTTGTTGACCATCTTGCCGAACTTCTCGAACTCATCAACGATCACCTTGATCGCCTTGTGAGCAAACTTCAAAGCTTCGAGCATCACCTCTTCGGTGACTTCGCTTGCGCCCGCCTCAACCATCGAAATGGCGTGCTTGTGACCAGCGACCACCAGGTCGAGATCACTGATCTTGATCTGCTCGATTGAAGGAAATAAGATGAACTCCCCGTCGATGCGTCCGACACGGACGCCGGCTACCGGATACTTGAAAGGGATGTCGCTGACCGTGATCGCGGCGCCTGCGGCGCAGATCGCAAGCACGTCCGGCGGGCACTCTTGGTCAACGGCAAAGGTCATCGCGATGACCTGGATGTCGTTGCGCAGCCCCTTGGGGAACAAGGGTCGAAGTGGTCGGTCCATCAGACGGCTGGTCAAGGTCGCTCGATCAGAAGGGCGTCCGCCGCGCTTGATGAATCCTCCTGGAATCTTGCCTACCGCATATTTGCGCTCCTCGTAGTCGCAGGTCAGGGGAAGAAAATCGATGCCCTCTCGGGGGTTTTTGGACATGGTGGCCGTGCCGAGCACGACCGTTTCGCCCATTCCAAGAAGTACTGAACCGCCGGCTTGCTTAGCCACACGGCCCGTTTCGACGTTAAGGGTCTTGCCCCCAACCTCGAAGCTATGGGAATGAATCATTCGTTGCCTCCGTTACCGGGGCTTGACTTCACGAATGCCTAGGCGCTGG
>CAZUCK010000017.1:0-45658 GCA_964619505.1 uncultured Fimbriimonas sp.
GTGGGTGGGGTTCCCGGACCGCAAAGGACGGGCCTTTTTGTCAATGTAACGCCCTTGAGTCCCAGGTCGGCGGGGGCCTTTCCCTGAACGGCTTTCTTGGCCAGTTAAGTACTGGCATTGAGGTCGCGTATCACAATGCAAGCAAGGGACAGGTGCGAGGGCTCACCTTCGGGCTCTCAATGTCATTCTGAGATGTCAGCCGATTCGGTCCCAACGATTGACTGCCGTCAAGCTTTATTGAAGAAGCTCAGAAGGTCCGATTCGTTTACGGCCGGATCACCAGGTGACACGTTATTTAACTTTCCTTCTTTCATCCAGCTCTCTAGCTCTCCAACGAGCGAGAACAGATGGTCGAAAGAGTCCACGTAAAAAAGCAAAGGCTGATAGTGGTCGATCTCAAAGTACTGATTGATCACCCACTCAAGTTGGATAGGATATCGTTGGACTTCGGGCGACTCAATGCAATGCTTAATTTCGCCGAATGAACTTAAGAGTCCGCTGCCGTAAACCTTCATCTCGTTGCCGGACTTCATCAGGCCGAATTCGATGGTAAACCAGAAGAAACGGGCCATTGCTTTTACGATGCTGGTGAGACGGCGGACCTTTTCCTCATCCCCCTTTATGCTCGCAGCGATCTCTGCCGCCGTGTTGGCGCATTCGCCAAAGCGGACCAAGGTGTCAGCAAAAGCACGATCGGTATGCATCGGTACGTGTCCTGCGATGTCGTGAAAGATGTCCGGCTCTGGAAGGTAATCGAGTTTGTCCGAACGCCGAATGGTGATCGTCGTTGGGAATTCTCGGTTTCTGAGGCAATCGAAAAATTGGAATGCGGGCACATACCCACTGACCGCTTTGGCTCTGAAGCCAGTCAAAGGTTGCAAGAACTTGTTGACGTCATCCAGTCGGGGAACCCTATCCGGGTCAAAGCAAAGAGACGCGATGCCTTTGAGGAAGTGATCGTTGGCGTAGCGTTCCCAGCGTGGCTGCATTCTGGCAAACAACTTTGTCCACGACTCGTGGTTTTCTTGGGAGTAGAGATCGTAAGGCTGAAAAATGTAGAGGTTGCCGCGCTGTTGTGCGTCCTCGATGAACGCCGCCTCCGTCGTCGTCAAACCCGTTTTGAATCGGTTAACCTCCTGCTTAATCGTCTGCATACCTATCCCCTTGGTCTGTTCTCAGTGTACACCAGCCTTTGGAGCTGAAAATCCGCTCGCTTGCCGGTCTCTTGAATACACATTGAGACGAACGTTTAACGCCTGAGGTGTCTGGTTCGAACCTAAAAACGATAAAACCCCTCGACCTTTTGAGCGAGGGGTTAAAAAGCGCGGGCTCGTGATCAGAGTTCGATGCGCTTGCTGCCGCCGCCCTTGGGATCCTTGTCGCCGCCCTCATGACCGGCTGCGATTCTCTTGACGAAGGTCACCAGTTCCATCGGATTAAACGGCTTGGTGAGGTACATGTCCGCACCGTAGTGATAACCCTCGAACACGTCCTTATCTTGCGCTTTCGCCGTAAGCATAATGACCGGAAGCGACTCGGTTTCAGGATCGCGACGCAGAGTCTTAAGCACTTCGAAGCCATCCATGTAGGGCATCATGACGTCCAACACAAGCATGTCAGGCTTATCACTGCGAACCTTTTCCAGGCCCTCTTTGCCATCGAATGCGGTGATCACCTGATAGCCTTGGCGCTCAAGGTTGACTTGAATCAACCGAACGATGTGTCGCTCGTCGTCGCACACTAACACTTTTAAGGGCATTCGCAAACTCTCCTGACAAAGTCCAAGGGACCGAACGCATCCTACCTAAAAACGGCTGGCATGTCAATGAATGGCGGTTCCCGTTGTTCTGAGAATGGTCGCTCTCTCAACCAAACAAGGACGCCAGAGGTAACCTATTCAGAGTGAAACTCTGCCGGTTCGAACTGAAAACCAATCCAGGTGAGGCTCGCTCCGGCATTGTGTACGGTGCGAAGATTTACGAGACGGACGGGGCCAACCCAATCGCCACGCATGAGGCCGACGCCGTTAGGCCACTCCCTCCGGTGGGTCTGCCCCCCAGTATTCGCCTCTTCGATCTCGACGGGATTGCGGTTGACACTCTGCTCGGTGAAGATCGACCCGCCCCGCTTTTTGGTTATGGAAACCCCGCGGCGATAATCGGCCCTAGCATGATCGTTCCCTTGCCGGTCTTTTCGGGCGCTGTGGACTTTCAAACCTATGTCGCAGCCGTCATAGCGCAACCTGGAATAAATATCCCCCTCGACCAAGCAGACGAGTTCATTTTGGGAGTCACCCTATGCACGGTCTTAGTGGCGAAGGACGTTGAACGTCAAGAAAAACGCGCCGGGATCGGGCCAGGGCGATCACGTGACTTTACAATCGCCATCGGCCCTGTTTTGACTACACCGGATGAGTTGGACGAGGTGGTGACAGACGATTCCCGTGGGCGGAGATACAAGCTTGCAGCGACGGTCAAGGTGAACGGTGTGGAAGTCAGAAAGGGGAACCTTGAGGAACTCGCTCTCACTTTGGCTGAGGCGATTGAGGGGGCAAGCGAGTCGTGCACGTTGCGCGCCGGCGACTTGATTGCGATCGGCCCCATTGCTCCACGTTTTGACGGAGAATCGGTGTTGGACCCCGGCGATGAGATTCAATTGGCCGTCGAACGGCTCGGCACATTGTCCTTGAAGATATCCCTATGAGCAACCTAAAAAAATTCGTTCTGCCCAACGGCGTCCGTGTTCTCGTTGATCCAGACGATCACGTCAAATCGGCAGCCGTTGGCCTTTGGTGTCGTACGGGCAGCAGACATGAAATGGCCCATGAGGCAGGAATCACTCACCTCATCGAGCATATGCTCTTCAAGGGAACCGCAAAACGAAGCGCGAAGCAGATTGCCGAGGAGATCGAGGGCCGCGGTGGATCGCTGAATGCATTCACCGACAAAGAGACAACGTGCTATTACTGCCGGGTTCTGATGGACGACGTCAGCAACGGCGTTGATGTCCTGACGGATATGATGCGAAATTCGCTCATCGATCCCGACGAGTTAAAGCGCGAGCAAGGCGTTGTGCTGGAGGAGATCAAGCGCAGCGAGGATGAACCGAGTGACCACGTTCACGAACTCCACCTCCAAAATCGCTGGAAGAGCCATCCTCTTGGGCTCCCCATCATCGGCACTCCGGAGTCCGTTAGCTCGTTCAAGCAGAAGGATCTGAAGACGTATCTCGAACGTCGATACCGGGGGGATCACATCATGTTGGCCGTCGCCGGTAATGTCGACCCGTTGGAAGTGCGGAGGGTTGCGGAAATCGAACTGGGTTCAATTGCTGCGGGCGCCGCCGACGAACCGATCACCCGACCGTTGGGCGACGCTTCCAAGGAGTACGTGGAAAAGGACATCGAACAAGTGCATTTCTGCATTGGAACCGATGGATGTTCGCTTTACGACGAGGAGTTCTACGTCCAAGCAGTTTTTGACGCCGGCCTTGGCGGAAGCATGAGTAGCCGTCTGTTCCAGGAAATTCGTGAAAAGCGAGGCTTGGTTTACGCCGTTGGCAGTTACAGCTTGAACTACGCGGCGGGAGGTGCCTACACCGTCTACGGGGGCACGAGCCCGGACAATTGGCGCGAAGTGCAGGATCTGGTGAGGATAGAGTTTGATCGGGTCATGCACGACGGCTTTGCCGAAGATGAACTCAGCCGGACGAAGCGGAACATCTGCGGGAATTTGGTGCTGGCTCTTGAGGGTATGAGCGGGCGAATGATGCGGATGAGCCGGAATGAATTGACCCATGAGAGGGAGGTTTCGATCGATGAAACTCTCGCAAAAGTTGAAAGGGTCACAAATCAGGAGATCATTGAGTTCGCCCGCAAGGTTCTCGATCCAGCGCTTGTCAGCACTACGGCCATAGGCCCAAAGGCGTAGAGAAACTTATGGCGATTGGCCAGCTTCTGCTTGATCTGCTCGCAACGGCTTCGAGCGAGGATGGTTTGCTTTCAGATCTGGCGGCGTTATTCGTAGAGCGAACTCAAGCCGACTCATGCGACATCATGTTGCGTGACCGTTATGACCAGTTGACTTTGAGGGCGAGCACCCTAGCACCGGAGCTGAACATGCGCCTCAAGCTTGGGCGAGGCATAGGCATTTGTGGCCAGACTTTGGAGACGGGTGCCCCGATGTTCCTTGTTTCAAGAGCCTTTGAGCATCCTGATTTTGCGACAGTACCGGGGATTGACGACGCGGAATGCAACGGAGCGGTGGTTCTGCCTTTGAAGGAATGGAGTCTGCCGTTCGGGGTGATTCTCTTGCGGTCGGCGCTGCCGTGGAAGTCGACTTCAAGTTCTCGGGCGAGCCTGATGTCTTTTGCGGAAAGGTGTTCAAAATGTGTCGTTGCCTACCGCAATGCCTACGAGTCAGGAGGGCGTACGAATAGACTCGGTGCGCTTAGCGAAGTCGCCAAGACGATCGCCACTAGTCCGTATTTGGAGGAGATTCTCCAACTCCTCGTTCACCTAACGGCACAGCAGTTCAACTACCGTGTGGTGACCGTCCGGCTTCTCGATGAAAATCGTGAAGAGCTGGTATTGCGCGCAACGCAGGCATCGGCGAAGGCCTATCAGCGAAAACGCGCCATCAAGCTTGGTGAGTCGATGGCTGGCCGAGCTATAGCTCAGAACAGAATCATTATCGTGCCAGATGTTCAACTGGAGAAGGACTACATTGGGCATGATTTGGCTGAGCAGCAGGGATTGCGTTCCATGATCTGTGTTCCGTTGACGATTCAAAAGAGGCCCGTTGGAGTTCTTACTTGCTACACCGACGTCGTTCGCGACTTCCATGCGGACGAAGTGAAGGCGCTGGAGACCTTGGCTAAGCAGGCCGCTGTCAGCATTGAGCATGCAAAATTGCAAGTTCGGCACACCCTGATGCAAGAGATGCACCACCGCGTGAAAAACAACCTGCAACAGGTGGCATCGCTACTGCGCTTGCAAATGCGTTTCGGAACGTACAAGTCCCTGGAAGAGCTGTTGGGTGACAGCATCGCCAGAATTTTGGCCATTGCCTCTGTTCACGACCTCTTGAGCCGTGAAGACTTGGACCACGTGGGCATCCGGTCCATTGCCGAGATGCTTGTGCAACACCAACAGAGTTCCCTGATTCTTCCCGACCGATCGATTGGCTTCCAGGTGCGCGGAGAGGATGTACACCTGAACATGACCCAAGCGACCCAGATTGCCTTAGTTCTCAATGAACTCGTCCAGAATGCCGTTGAGCACGGTTTCAGGGCCACCGTGGAAGGCGAGGTTCACATTACCGTCGAAGAGGACGAAATGGAAGTGTCTGTTTGGGTTTCAAACAGCGGCGATCAATTGCCGGTCGGATTTCAACTTTCGGATGGGCACTTGGGCTTGCAGATCGTGGACAGCCTATGCCACGCGCTCAACGGCAGATTCAAGATGGAGGATAGGCTTGGCTGGACAGTCGCGGAAGTCAAGTTCCAACGTGCAAGCGGCGAGTGACCTTACCTACGCCAGTTAGTGAATGCCATTCCAATCTGGTTGATGGCCACGGCATTCAGATAAGCAAGCACGGTCATGTAAGTGAATACGAAAAGCGGCCACTTTACGCTGTTTGTCTCCCGTTTTATCGTGGCAAGCGTTGACATGCACTGACAGCAGAGGGCAAAGAAAAACATCAAGCCGACGGAAGTCCAGGGCGTCATCAGCGGTCGACCATCTGGCCAAGTCGCTTCTTTCAACGCCTTTTCAAGGTCCGTGTGTGAACCCTCAGGCTTCTGCTCCCCAAGGTTGAAAATGATCCCTAGGGACGGCACCACCGTTTCTCGAGCTGGGAAAGCCGAGAGGATGGACGTTGTAATTCGCCAATCAAATCCAGCGGGAATGAATGCCGGCTCAATCGCTTTACCGAAGCGTCCCAAGTAAGAGTGTGCGAGCTGTTGCTCCTTCACGTATCTTTCGGCTTCCGGGCTGTCCGGGGAGACATTTGCCTTAGCCGCGTATTCGGTGCGGTATCCAGCTTCGGCTTGACTTGATTTGGGGAAATAGGATAGTGCCCAAATGAGCACAGACATCAACACAATGATTGTTCCGGCCGTATTGATAAACACCTTGCCCCTGAAATACATGGCCAGCCAGACATCACGCCATTTGGGCCACTGGTAGGGTGGAAGCTCAAGGAGGAACGGAAGCCTTTTGCCCCTCAATACTCGGCGATTCAGCACCCAAACGATGGGGATGGCCACCAAGAGGCCCAACATATGCATTGCAAACAGGGCGAACCCAGCCCAAAAAGGACCGTAGCGAGGCTCAACGAACGCTCCGATCAACAGCAGATACACGGGTAGACGAGCCGAGCAACTCATCAACGGCGCGACCAAGATTGTAGCGAGCCTACTCTTAGGGTCGGGCATGACGCGGGCAGACATGATTCCAGGAATCGCGCAAGCGAAGCTCGACAGCAAAGGGATGAAGGCACGTCCGTTCAGACCACACCAACCCAACAAACGATCCATAAGGAATGCCGCCCTCGCCAAGTATCCAGTTCCCTCAAGTACGGCAATGAAGAAGAACAGGATCATTATTTGCGGCAAGAACACTAGCATTGATCCGACGCCGCCGATGAGTCCGTCGACCACGAGCGACTGGAGAACCGGTGAGAACACCAACATCGGTCTGACCCCGTTGCCGATGGAGTCAAACACCCACTGAATGGCATCCATAACAGGTCTGGCAAACGTGTAAATCGACTGAAAGACCAGATACATGGTGCCAATGAAGATCGCCAATCCAAACACGCGGTGAATGAGAATGAGGTCCAAACGGTCCGATATGGAACGTTTGTTGGGGGCAACCGTTTGGTTGATGACGGCACGTTGGGCCATTTCAGCCCATTCGTAGCGACCCGCTACCCCCGTGCTGATCACCCACGCACTCTCCTTTGCAAGCTGATCTCGGGCTGCTTCGAAAGCCTCTTTCATTTCCGGAGCTTGCTTCAAGTAGCTCGTAAATTCTTCACTCGGATGCACAAGTTCGCGCCTGACGTCGGACTTTGAGTAGTCCATTCCGATGCGGGCGAGGCGTTCCCGCAAAAGGCTGGCCTTGGTCTCGAGTGCATCCGGGAGACCGATGTCCACTTGCGGTGCTTTGGGTTCATCCAAGTTTCGATCGATTGCTTCTTTGAGTTCTGCTAAACCTTTTTCCTTATGACCGACCAGCGGCACAATGTCGACACCAAGGAGGTTGGAAAGCTTCGTGTAGTTGATCTCCGCCCCTTTGGCTTCCACGCGGTCGATCATAGTGAGAGCGACGACAATGGGCAGGCCCGTTTCAGCGAGTTGGGTGTAGAAAAACAGATTCCGCTCGAGATTGTCCGCATCCATGACGCAAACGAGCAGAGCAGCCTTTCGAATGCCTTCGGCTCTGCCTTCGATGACGTCCACGGCGACGTGTTCATCTTCGGACACGGCGTTGAGACTGTAAAGCCCTGGGACGTCGATGCACTCGACGATGCTGCCATCCGGCAGTCTGATCGTGCCTGAAACCTTCTCGACCGTCACGCCAGGGTAGTTTCCGACCTTTTGGTGCGAACCTGTCAGCGCATTGAACAGGGTGGTCTTCCCAGCGTTGGGGTTTCCGACGATGGCGACAAGTCGGCCATCTGTTACAGTCGTCGCCGTCCGCTCTACGAGCGGCGCGACCTTACTCGATGACTTCGAGCTCAAAGCACTTGGTTTCGGTCTTTCGCAGGCACAGCCGGTACCCGCGAAGGCTGATCTCGACAGGATCCCCGAGTGGCGCCACTTTAACGACAATAAATTCCGTGCCTTCGACCAAACCCATTTCTTGCAGCCTTATGCTCTCTGCACAGTCGCCGCAAGAGCGGATGATGCGTACAAGCATTCCTTTCTTCAACTTGGAGAACTGAATGGGACGGGTTTTTGCCACGACCATAATTCTAATCTACCTAACGGGGTTTGTCGCTCGCCTCGGAAAGCAGCGCCTATCCCAAACAAAAATTCGTTCTGGTTCGCCGCGACGTTAGGCGGCTGCTTAAACCTCCTTTACTCCTTGAGGCTCAAGGACATCACTAGAGCATCTACAAAGCCTTGCTTTGGGTGGTTGAATGCTCCCGGAAGGCGGCCGACGGTGCCAAACCCGAGGCTCTCCCAGAGGTGAACGGCGGGCTCATTGGTACTCACAACAAAATTGAATTGGAGGGCCCTGAAACCTCGTGCTTTTGCGCGTTCGATTGAATGAACGCACATGGCCCTTGCCACGCCCTTTCCGGTGGCCCATGACGCGGTCACGTAGCCAGCATTTGCGACGTGGTCCCCTCCACCCCTTTGATTTGTTCTTAGGAAATAGGTGCCAAGAACCTCGCTTCCTTTGGCTGCGACATACGTTTCATGGTCCAACGAAAGCCAGTATGTAAGGGCCTCATCCATTTGAATGGATCTGGGCAGGGCCAACGTTTCGCCTGCGCGGATTGCCGGCTCAAGTATCTGCCAAATGTCGTTGTAGTCGGAGGCTGTGGCAAGACGGATTTGCATGGCTTTTTCGTGTTTCAATGCTTACCACAATGATCCATCTAATTGCGTTTGGGCGAATTGGAACCCCGTGTCCATGGTGACAGGACGGCTCAAACGTCTGCCGAAAAGGGCCATTTGGGAAGAGTTCGCGCCAGGGGTCGATCTTGCCGGTAGCCAAGCTCGTATTCCGCTTGCATTAGGGTGTGAATCTCGCGCGTACCTTCGTAAATCATCGCTCCACGGGAATTCCGAAAATAACGCTCCACCGGGAACTCATCGGAATAGCCATAAGCACCATGGATCTCAACGGCATCGTGTGCGGAGTCGAAAGCGAAATTGCAGTTCTGCCACTTTGCCATGGAGCACTCTCGCGTGTGACGCATACCTTGGTTCTTCATCCAGCCAACCTGATAGTAAAGTAGGCGGCCGATGTCCCTTCCAGCAACCATTTTCGCGATCATTTGCTGTACGAGCTGCTTCTTGCCAATTTCCTCGCCGCCGACCTTACGCTGCTTGACATAAGAATCGCAGGCATCTAGGCAAGCAGTAACGATTCCTACTGCGCCGGAAGCAACCGTGTAACGGCCGTGGTCAAGCGCGGACATCGCGACCTTAAAGCCGTCTCCTTCTTCTCCCAAACGGCAATCGGCAGGTACTCGTGCGTCCTCGAAGAATATTTGTCCCGTGTTCCCTGCCCGAACGCCGAGCTTGCCTTTGAGTGCTTTGGAATGGAAACCCGGCGTGTTTCGGTTGACAATGAAAGCGCTCATGCTGGCCGCTTTCGATTTTGCTTCCGGGTCCGTCACCGCGATGACAAGAAATTGGTCCGCGTAGTCGGCGAGGGAAATCCATGTTTTCTCACCGTTAAGAATATAGCTATCGCCGTCCCTTTTGGCGCGCGTGGAGATGTTGACGGCGTCCGAGCCTGCATTGGGCTCTGTCAGCCCAAAGGCGCCGAAGTGCTGTCCAGTCGCCAGGGCGGGCAGCCAGCGAGACTTCTGTTCCTGCGTTCCCCATTGAAGCAGGGTGAGGCAGTGAAGCCCGCTGTGGACGCTCATAACGACTCGCGCTGACGTGTCGGCCCTTTCGAGTTCCTCACAGACGATGCCGAGAGAAATGTAGTCCGTATCTGAACCCCCATATTTGGCTGGAATGGAGACGCCAGTCATTCCGGCTTCCGCCATTTTCTCGAGAGATTTTCGGTCGCTGACGTGATCCCGGTCTCTTACCGACAGGCCGGGGACAATGATTTGTTGACCGAATTTGTGAGCAGATTCACGGATGAGTTCGTGCTCGGCGGTGAGGCTGAAATCCATAGGAGCCCATTTTACCGGGCGGTTAGGCGCAGCGTGCGGTGGCTGCCAACGAGATTATCCGAGTAACTGACTTCACATCGGGTGAGCAAGCCGAACGGTAAACTAGCCTCCATGTCAGTTGAGATCCTGATGCCCGAATTGGGCGAATCCGTCCACGAAGGAACCGTCAGCCGGTGGCTCAAAAGAGAGGGCGATCCAGTCAAGGAAGATGAGCCAATCGTCGAGATCATGACGGACAAAGTCAATACTGAGCTCCCTTCCCCAGCATCAGGCGTACTTTCAAGGATTATGATTCCCGAAGGAGGCACGGTCGAAGTGTTCCACGTGATGGGCATCATCGACGAAGCGGGAGCGGCTGTCGCCCCGGCAGAGGCAATTCTTCCCATGGCTGACGCCGAGCCTTCAGTATCCTTGCCTGCGGCGGTTCTCGAGCGACCAGCGGCTGCGATCGCCGTTGAGAACGGCGGACGACGATGGTACACCCCGGTGGTTCGCGCCATTGCAATGCAAAACAGCGTCTCCGAGGAAGATCTCGCCGCCGTCCGAGGCACCGGCCAAGGCGGCCGAGTGACCAAGAAGGATCTTGAAGGTTATCTTACATCCGTACGTGGATCCGCCACTGCCACGCAGAAGGTCCAAACAAAACCTGCCGCTACAGCGAGGGCCGGAACTGATGAAGAGCTGATTCAGATGGGTGTGCTCCGCAAGATGATTGCCGAGTCCATGGTGCGCAGCGCGGCTGTGCCGACCGTGACCACGGTGACGCAGGTGGACGTGACGGACATGGTGACGTTTCGGGATCGGAACAAGGATGCTTTCCTTGCCCAGCACGGTGTCAAACTCACATACACCCCCTTCTTTGTAAAGGCGTTGACGGAAACGTTGGTGGAATTTCCGATGGTCAATTCCTCGCTCCAACCCGACATGCAGATTCTCCGAATGAGGGGGGTGGACGTGGGCGTTGCCGGTGCATTGGCGGCCAAAGGTGACGAAGGTTTGATCGGGCCTGTGATCCGGGATTGTCAGGCAAAGACACTGGTGGAAATTGCGAAGGATCTTGACGATGTCGCGAAGCGTGCTCGCAGCAATTCTCTAAACGTCGCTGATGTTCAAGGAGCTACGTTTACATTGACGAATCCTGGGTCCTATGGCGCCCTCTTCGGGACTCCGATGATCAATGCGCCTCAGTCAGGAATCTTAGGCGCCTATGCGATCAATAAAATGCCAGTGATTGTCAACGACATGATCGCCATTCGTTCGATCATGCATTTGGTGCTTACTTATGACCATCGTTTGGTCGACGGTTCGCTCGCTGGCAGATTTTTGGCTGCCGTGAGAGACCGGCTGCAGAGTTTTGATTTCTTCAAGTAGACAAACTAAACTTTGGACGCACGTTGGTCGATTGAACGAGTTCGAAAGCTACAGTCTGCGTTCCATGTAAACGATGTCGGGCTCCGGGTTGTAGTTGTAAGCTTCGATCACTTTGAACCCAAGACCTGCGTACATTTCAACGGCTCCAGCGAGCCGTCTGAGTGTGTCCAAGCGACAAACGGAATAACTTTGTTCGATGCCAAAGGTCATCAATTTCATCGATAACCTAACGGCTATTCCCAATCTCCTGAAGGCGGGCCTAACGTAGATGCGTTTTAGTTCGCAGATGCCCTCTTCAAGGGGCCTTAGTCCCCCGCAAGCCGCAAGCTCGCCATCCGAAAACACGAGCATGAGACATCCCATCGGCGGACCATAGGCGCCGGGCAACGTGGCCATTTCCTCATCGAATGACTGAAAACACAGATTTACACCAATCTCGTCCTGATATTCCAGAAACATTGCTCGTGTACGGGAGATCTTCTCGGCGTCCCCGGGCATAACGCGGTCCCACGTCAGCATCGCAAGACACCCGAGAGAACCGTGACGGCGTGTCCTGAAACCAGAGTTCGATCGCCTTTGACGATCACGCGGACGACGCCTCCGCGGGGCGAAGCCTGATACCCCTCCAGCGTTTCTCTGCCAATCCGCTCGGCCCAAAAGGGGCCCAGACAACAGTGGGCAGACCCTGTGACTGGATCTTCATCAACGCCGCTTGCTGGGGCGAAAAAGCGCGAGATGAAGTCGTGACTTTCTCCGCGCGAAGTGACAATCAAACCGCGGTGGCCAAGCTCCTTGATGCCGGATAAGTTTGGCAGGAGCATGCACACCGTGTTCGCGTCTTCCAACTCGACCAACATGTCAAATCGGTTCTCTCCGTACCAGAGTGGCTTTGCCCCGAGAATTGCTTCCAACGACGGGGGGCAAGGTTTTTCTCTAGCCGGCTCGGAAGGAAAATCCATCAGAATGGATTCACTGGAACGCGTTGCCGTTAGCGTGCCGCTTTTGGTTTCGAAAACGGCAGTTTCGGCGACAGGAAGCATCCCGGTTTCCCAAAGGATATGTGCGGCTGCCAAGGTGGCGTGGCCGCACAGATTGACCTCGACGGTCGGCGTGAACCAACGCAGACGATAGCTGCCCGAATTGGTGGCCTGCAGAAATGCGGTTTCCGCGTGTCGCATTTCTGCCGCAACGCTCTGCATCCACTCGTCACCGATAGGCGAATCGAGGAAGCAGACGCCTGCAGGGTTGCCCGCAAAGGCATGTTTGGTGAAGGAATCTACGACGTAAATTGGAACTTCCACTCATCCATTTTGGACGGAAAATTGTGATGGGAGGTGGGACCCATCAGTGGTTCTGATGAAGTTATGGCAAAGGCGGGTCGCTTTAGAGTCTTAGAACAGCTTCCCTCTTGCTATCCGGCAATGCAACCCGCCTGGAATCTATCATACAACAGTCGCGACAAACGCGTCAGGAAATACGCGATCATGGCTAATCTTCAGCGTCAGCCGCTACGACGAGGATGTCGATCGTTCGAAGCTCACGCGTAAGACTACTGATAATCGAGCCCTGCATTACCTCTTGAAGGCGCGTTCGGTCTGAATGGCCGATGACGATGTGGGTGACGCTGTTTTCCTTTGCGTACCTGATGAGCTGTTCTCCGACGTTGCCTTTTAGCGTTACGGTCGGAATGTCCAGTCGCTCCGCAAGGCTGAAGTCGTCTTGAATCGTCTTCTTCTCCTTTTCGTTGAGGGCACGGTCCTCAACCGTGGCGACGACCACTTCAGCGTGCATTCTTTGAGCGATTCGCCAGCCTCTGCGAATGAGTCGCATCGAGGGCCTCGTTGGGCTTATCCCGATCATCACGCGATCTTTCGCAGCCCAGGGTCGAGCGATCGCCTTTGACTTCTTAAATTCCTCTACGTCTTCGTCGACACGTCCAGCAATCTCCCTCAGGGCCAGTTCTCGAAGTGCGCTAAGATTGCCGGGCTTGAAGAACTCGGACATATTTTCGTCAAGCTTTTCTTTCGCTGTGACATCCCCACGTTCGAGGCGATTAATCAGGGCCCTGGGCGTGACATCAACCATCTCAACCTCGTCTGCGTCGGCGAGCATGTGGTCTGGGACTGTCTCGCGAACTTTGACCCCAGTAATTTCTGCGACTTGGTCGTTCAGGCTTTCGAGGCTGTAAACGTTCAACGTTGTGAGGACGGTGATTCCGGCATCCAGAATATCGCGCACATCTTGCCAGCGCTTTTCATTGAGCGAGCCGGGCGCGTTTGTATGGGCGAGGTCGTCAATGATGACGATTTGAGGCTTGCGAGCCATGATGGCGTCAGTATCCATCTCGTGAGACAGAACTCCCTTATAATCGAGCTTCTTCTCAGGCACTTGCTCGAACTCGCCTAGAAGTTCGTCGACGGCAGGTCTACCGTGAGAATCCAGACTGCCAACGACGATGTCCTGGCCCCGCTTCTTGCGGCGGGTGGACTCATCGAGAAGGGCAAACGATTTGCCGACTCCCGGGGCATACCCAAGGAAAACTTTCAGCCGTCCGCCGGCATCTGGATTGGTGGTTGACTCAAGCATGGGATGTAAAACGCAGCTTATCCACCGACGTTTTCTTTCATATCAACGGTAAGCACTGTATCGAGCCACCTTTGCAGACTCGTGGACAGGTCTTCGATTCGAAAGACTCGATCTTCCGGCAATTGAGCATTTTGCCATAGGTAGTTTGCAAGAGCTTCCTCGCAGAGAGCGTGCCAGAACGTATCACCGCCCGGAACCGTGTCGGAATCGATGTAGGCTTTGACAAGCTCAATCACGTACGCGGGAAGCGTGACTTTTACCGAGACTGGTTTGTCGTCTGCATGTCTAACCACAAATGAAGCGGCTTTGTCCGCATCCTTATGTGTACCGTGGTCTTCGTTGGCTTCTGGATCGTCATCGATGCTGAATCCATTGATCGTCGTTCGCGTAAATTCCCTGCAGACAAGTCCAATGGGTACGGCGAGAAGCTTTTGAGCCGGCTTGGAGAGAGCCGATTTCACGGCGATCCTTAATGTCTCCGCCGTAAAGGGCTTTCTGAGAAAATCCGATGCGCCCGCGTGAATTGAATCCAGGGCAAGGTCTATCGTTCCAAACGCCGTGATCATGATCGTGCGCGTGTCTGGGGATTTCTCATAAATCTCTTGTTGGACTTCCATGCCGGAAAGTCCAGGCATGCGTTGATCGACCAGCACCAAATCGTAATGTTGCTTGGCGACCTTCTTGATGCCTTCTTCTCCGTCTGCAGCCGTGTCGACGGCGTACCCGGCATGTTCCAGCGCGAGGCGGATCATTGTCCGAATATTTGCCTCGTCGTCAATGATGAGTAAGTTTGAACTCAAATTGGGGTTTCTCCGGCTATGGTGGAGTCCGTGTTCAGCGTGAAACTGAACTTGCTGCCTTTGTGAAGTTCGCTTTCGACCTTCATTTCTCCGCCATGTGCCTTGACGATCGTCTGTACGATTGAGAGCCCCAAGCCTGCTCCCCCTTGAGTGGCGCCGGGCACCTGCACAAATCGATCAAAAATGCGAGCGAGATATTCTTTTGGAATTCCTTCGCCCGTGTCTTCGACACAAAAGGTTACATGATTGTTAGACTCGTTTGCTCGCAAACTGACTTGTCCACCCGTAGGCGTGTGTCGGATCGCATTGTCCAACAGGTTCACGAGGACCCTTGTGATTTGATTCTTGTCAGCTCTAACGGCAGGCATCCCAGGCATTTCTACCTGTTCGAGGTGAACGCCCTTGCTTTGAGCTTTTGCGAGGACGCTCGCGGCGGACTGACGCATCAATTCGGAAGGAGGCACTAGTTCAAATCGAGGCGGTGACGTGCCCGCTTCGAGACGGGTGATGTCTAACAGCTCCCGCATGAGCCGCTCTAACCTTTCAAGATCTTCTTTTTGCGCATCAACGATTTGCTTTTGCGTTTCAGTTAGGGGGCCAGCGGCTCCTTCTTGTAGCAACTGCACGCCTAGAAGCAGCGAAGTAACCGGTGTTCGAAGCTCGTGCGAAGCTACGCCTATGAACTCATTTTTGAGTCGATCCAGCTCTCGCAAATGCGAGATGTCTTCCAGCACCGCCACGCAACCCAAAGTGGCTCCCTCGTCATCTTTCATCGGGCTTGCGCGCAAACGGTAGGTGCGCTCTGCGTCACCAACCTTGATCGGAACGAGGGCTGTCTCGTCCTCAGAAGCAGAAACGCGATCTTCCTTGACGGCGTTTTCTATGGCACGTACGATTCTTCGATCGCCGACGTGCTCGACGATTGGTGTCCTCGGAGCGGCCGGGCTTGGGCCGAAAAGGCCCTCGGCAGCACGATTTAGGAAGACGATCCTCCCCTTGGCATCAGTAACGACCACCGGATCGTAAAGAAATTCCAATGCGACGTCCGCCATCCGTTCCGCCCGGTGGAGGCGTCTCTCTTCGCGTTTTCTAAGCGTTTCCAGGTTCTCGGCCATTGTGTTGAACGAATTGGCCAATGCGCCAACTTCATCGTTTCGATTGAGGTGAATGCGTTTGCTCAGATCGCCCGAACCAATGGCCTCTGCTTGATCCGCCATCGAAGCTAAGGGCTTAAGGGCAAAGCGCACCACGGTGTAGGCCAGACCAATCGCGAGGACCAGGGCGATACCCGTGACCACGACGCTGCCGAAGGCGGCACTGCGGGTTTGGGCTCTGACCTGATCATTCGCGCGGATGATTTCCCGATCATGCAATTGAGACAACGCACGGGTATCGTCCTCAATCCTTTGTAAAAGGGGCCGAACTTTTGAACTGTATTGGTCCGCTGCATCCAGCGAGGATGAAGGAGCATGGGCAAAGAGTAGGTCTATCGCCTTCCTATGGTAGGCATCCAGCAACGGTTGCATCTCCCGCAAGGTCCTAGCCTGACGCACATCTGATCCAGGACCGGCATCCTTATAAGCTGACATCAGTTCCGGCCAAGAAGAGCTGAACTCTTCACGAGCCTCGTGAAGATGGCCCGCGAGGAATAGGTTCATGGATGCCGCCTGTCGGCTGACAGCATGTTGCATCTCTTGAGCGGCAAGGGCTCCTTTAAAATTGTCCGATAGGTCGTCGATTGAAGCACCGAGCCGAAAGAACGTCCCGATGGCATAGCTCATGGCAAACCCCAGGAGCAATACGAGAATGAGATGGCTCACCAGGAGCTGGAATCTCAGGCTTCGCATCTAGATTTCCGTCACTGCTGAAGGCGCTAATTCGAAACTTCGCGAAAGCATATAGACTTCCACTTGCTCCCCAGCTCTGACATCGAGGTCCCAAAAGCTCCGAAGAACTTCACACCGAGTTATCTCGGCAATTTGGGCTTCGATGGTCTTTCTTGTTATGCTGCGAAGTTCGCGGCGGGCGCTTTTGATAAGCTTGCGACCCTCATCGCTGGCCACGAGGCTCTCTTCGGTGCTCGTGTAGATGCCTGTACTGTGAATAACCACCATATCTGCTACAAGGTAAGCGCGAACAAAACCTGGAGCCTTGCCCTGTTGCTCGAAATGGTACTTAGCAACGGCATCTGCAACTTGCCTTTCCATTGGATCATTGGTGACGGTTTTCACTCTCTTCTTTGCGAGCATACTCTGTAGAGTCCTCTATGGACGGTGGGAAGCATGAAGGTCGAATTACTTAGCTACATCGAAGCACTCGCGGTTATGAGGACAAAATTGAAGCCGCATGGGCGGCTAATCAAGGAGTCGTTGCGTGAAGCGCAGGGCTTGACCCTCGCGGCTGATGTCCGCGCACGGACGGCTCACCCGAAATTCGACGACGCCGCTGTGGACGGCTATGCCGTCGGGTGCCGTGAGGATTCACATGACGGGTCTGATCTGAAGGTCGCCCGAGTAAACGCCGCGGGTTCGGTGGCGGGTGAGGCAATTCCACGAGGGCAGACCGTGCGCATCTTCACCGGAGCCCCTATTCCGCCGGGCACTCATGGCTTAGCCATGCAAGAGGATGTCGAGGTCAACGCTGCAGCGATCGTTCTCCGTACTGAGGTGCAGGAGGGAGCGCACATTAGGCGAGCTGGAAGCGACTTTGTCGCGGATACCGTACTTCTCAAGAAGGGCGATGTACTTGGCCCTGGGGCGTTGGCTTTGCTCGCTTCGCAAGGTGTGTGTAAAGTGACTGCCTTTGATCACCCACGAATTGGCATTGTCACGATAGGTGACGAACTTGTGGCTCTGGGGGCAAAGGCCGCGACCAATCAAATTTACGAATCCAACGGAAGCATGCTTGCCGCTCAGGCGGCGTTCGCCGGTGCAGGATTGGTCAAGCGTTGCTTGCTTGGAGACACACCCGCTGAGCTCCGAACGAGACTTCAGGAGCTTTCAAGTGAATGCGATCTTATCATTGTCTCGGGTGGGGCCTCGGTGGGAGATCGCGATTTCTTGCCTTCCGCCGTTGCAGAATTGGGCGAAGTGCATTTCCACGGTGTCCGCATAAGGCCAGGAAAGCCAATGCTCTTCGGCCAGATCAATCGTGTGCCAGTCTTCGCGCTGCCTGGGAATCCCGCAAGCTCCTTTGTTTGCTTCGAGCTCTTCGTCGCCGAGGCGATTCATCGACTGGCCGCAAGAAGAATCCCCGCTCCACTATGGCTGCCGGTCGCACTCCGAACGGAACATACGGCGGTTGAGCGCGACGAATTCCTCCGATGCACCTTGACGGATGGGGTAGCTGAACCTGTGTCCAATCAAGGATCTTTCGGCTTGCGTTCCTTGGCCGACGGGGATTGCTTGGTGCATCTGCCCGCTGGAATGACGGGGACGGGGGTCAGCCAATGCCAGGCGATCCTCTTGCATCGTTAATTACGCTCGGCCAAGCATTCGCTTCGCCGTCGCCACCACGTTTTCAGGGGTGAAGCCAAATTCCTTCATCACAACCTCGGTAGGGGCGGAGGCGCCGAAGCGGTCGATTCCGACGAATGCCTGCGCATATTTATGCCAACCTAGTGTCGCGGCTGCTTCGACGCTGACCGTTGGAACTCCCTTTGGCAACACAGAATCTCGGTATGCCGCCGGCTGTTGGTCAAAAAGGAACGTGCTTGGCATACTTACGACCTGCGTGGCAATCCCTTCGCTCTCCAAAATGTCCTTTGCCGCCACTGCGTGCTGTAGTTCGCTGCCCGTGCCAATAAGAACGCAAGTCGGTTTGTCAGCGGAGGCAGGCTTTAGAACGTAACCCCCCTTTTCGGCGGGGTGCTCCCTTACGTTCGCTGGAGTCAGAACTGGAAGTGTTTGCCGTGAAAGCGCTAGGAGACAAGGTGTGTGTTTTGATTCGACCGAAATCTTCCAACAAGCGGAAGTCTCATTTCCGTCCGCAGGACGCATCACGTTCAGGTTTGGCATCGCCCTCAACGAAGTGAGTTGTTCGATGGACTGGTGGGTTGGCCCGTCTTCACCTAATCCGATTGAATCGTGCGTGAACACGAGTACTGTAGGACACTCCATGAGTGCGGCGAGCCTGATCGATGGTCTGCAGTAGTCACTGAAAATAAGAAAGGTGCTTCCAAAAGCCCGGCAGCCACCGTGGCGCGTGATTCCATTCACGGCAGCCACCATTGCATGTTCGCGGATGCCGAATGCGATGTTGCGTCCGCCTGGAGTCTCCGGTTGAAACTGATCATCGCCCTTGAGATGCGTCATGTTGCTTTCCCAAAGGTCCGCGCTTCCTCCCATGAAGGTTGGAAGATGGGGCATGATTGCATTCAGAACCGCTTCACTCGACTTGCGTGTTGCCATCGCGTCCGAGAACGACGGCAGGGCTCTAAGCCACTCCGTTCCCGTCTCACCCCCGATCGCCCCCCACAATGTCTTGGCCTCATTTGGATAGGTGGCTTCATAGGCCCGCACACGAGATTCCCAGTCGCTTTGTAAGCTTGCGCCCTTGGATACCGCTTCGCGACAATGCTCCAAAGCAGCCTCTGGCTCATAGAATGGAGGCTCCAATGGGATGCCAAGAGCCTCCTTAGACAGCTTCAGTTCATCGGGTCCCAGGGCTTTTCCGTGGGCCTCGGGCGAGCCCGCCCGATGAGGGCTCCCGTAGCCAATCACGGTTTTGCAAATGATGAAAGATGGTTTGTCAACCACCTTCTTAGCCTGTGTCAGGGCCCGATCAACAGCTTCCACGTCCATGCCATCGACCTGGTCCACATGCCAACCATATGCTTGAAACCTAGCGGCTGTGTCCTCGGAAAAAGTGATGCCCGTCGAACCATCGATGGTTATGCCGTTCGAGTCGTAAAGGAAAATCAATTTGCCGAGCTTGAGGTGGCCAGCCAGCGAAGCGGCTTCGCTCGCGACGCCTTCCATCATGTCGCCGTCCGAGCAGATGCCATACGTGAAATGGTCGATGACATCGTGGCCCGATTTATTGAAGGTTGAGGCAAGATAGCGCTCTGCGATTGCGAACCCTACGGCCGTGGCAAACCCTTGCCCCAAGGGGCCAGTCGCCATTTCCACCCCGTGAGTCGCTGTGTTCTCGGGGTGTCCCGGTGTACGGCTTCCCCACTGTCGAAATCGCTTCAGATCGTCTAGATCAAGGTCGTATCCCGTGAGGTGCAATAGGGAGTACAAAAGCATCGACCCGTGGCCTGCAGATAGGATGAAACGATCACGATTGAACCAGTTTGGATCTCTTGGGTTATGTCGAAGATGCCTTGTCCAAAGTGTATAGGCCATGGGCGCGGCGCCCATAGGGAGGCCGGGGTGTCCGCTGTTGGCGGCTTGGACGCCGTCAATTGAAAGGCCACGGATCGTGTTAATGCAGAGCTCGTCGAGGGTTTGGGTGGCGGCGGTCACCCTTGGAAGATACCCGGGCTTAGGCTTCGTCGAACGTTCGGTGACCCTATGGTAGTCTTGCCTACCGTGACGGCCCTCTTTGCCTCCGTTATTTTCTTGGCGTCCGGGATTGCCAGTTCCCTGGCACCTGCTACGGCGGAAGGCACCTATCAGACTCCGGGCGGCCCCGCAGTGCATTGGCAGATCAACGACCACCACACCTTGTTTTGGGATGGCCAGCCTTACATGCCCGTGGGCGCGCGCATACCAGGAAATCCTGAGGCCGTCAACTCAGCGCACGCAGCAGGCATTACGGATGTCATTGTTGAGCTACCGGCGAACGGATCAGGTTGGAAGGAAACGTTCGACGCGCTCGAGAGAAATTCCATGAGTTACCTTATTGCGGTGAACTCCGCCGGTCCAACGGCAAGGGGCATAAGTGTCGCCCCAGCGAGCTTCCGCGTGGACGGCATCACGGAAGGTCAGCACCTGGACTTTCCCATGCCTGGAACAAGAAGTGTTCTGGCCATTTTGGCGACAAGGCGAGACGGGGCGCTGGAATCCGTCAATCGAATCCAAATAATAGACGGCCACTTCAGGATGGACGTTGCGCCTTTGAACGATTTGGAGCATGTCCTGTTGCTCTATCCCGATCAGGTCAGCATGCAGCAACCGGATTTTTGGGACGAACTTGACAATCACCGCGACCTATTAATCTCCTCACTCAAAAGAAATAGTCCAGGCAAAGGATTGCGTGGATTAGTCAACCCCATGGGGGCAGTCATTCGATTGCCTGCCCAAGGCACGCGGTTTGTGCCGACAAACCCCTATTTCAGACTCGAAATTTCCAGCTATCTTGAAACCAAGTACAAGAACCTCCAGACGGCTCTGACCACTTGGTCATTGAGCAGTTCCGATATCGATTCGTTCGACCAGCTGGCAAGACTCGTTCCCTTGTGGTCAGGATCGCGTGGCGTTTCGCAATTATGGGATCCGGTCACGGACAAGCTTTATCAATGTGACTCCAAATTGTCGCTGGCATGGCGAGACATAGATGACGTGATCGCAGCGGCCAGTGACCGTAGGTTCAGACGTCTGGTTGCAGCCCTTCGCGGTGTCGTCAACGTTCCCATTGTCCAAGACTGGGCAGGGTGGGCTGCTCCATACGAAACGCCGGATCCTGCGTTGGACGGGGTGGGTGTCCGAACGGACAGCGCATCGCCAGGTGTCTTGGCGGACGAATCTGGGCGAGGCATGAGTTCGGTCTTTCGCTGGCGAAAGGCGGGCTGGGCTCCAGCCACCCGTATTGACCTGACCAGGGAGAAGGAAGCGCCTTCGCTCCTGCCTGGAGTGCTCGATGATCTGGCATCAATCGGCTCCAGAGGGTGGTTCGTCAGAGCTGACGACGCCGCGATGTTGAAAGCTGTTGCTTCAGAAGCCCAGAGGCGCTCCGCAGATGCCATGCTGGCCGACGACAGTCCGAAACCCATTTACTTTCCCGAGAGTGCTAGGAATCCGGCAAGCACCCAGCGACTGCCAGGAGGCCATTGGTGGTTGCCTTCTTCAGCGGATGGAAACCGAATCGACCTCGGAACTCAATTTTCGGCGTATCGCATCGTTGAAACGCGTGGATCCACCTTGGCGATATGGAGCCAGGGTCCCTCACGTCGCGTGAAGCTTAGGCTCCTCAATCCAAAGGGGATCAAGTTCGCAACTTTGGACGGTACTGATCCTTCACCGAAACTCGATAAATCAGACGTAGAGGTCATGGTCACGCAGACCCCCTTGCTCATTTCCGGCATCGAGGAAATTCCCGTCCCCGAAATCTCATTGACGGAAGTCGTTGCCCAGTTTGACGCTTTGACAAAAATCGCGGATGATTCTCGGCGGGACATTTCAGACGATAAGTTCACGTTTCAGGACAATCTTCGAGGGTTTGATCGAAACCCGGGCGGAAGCTTCGTCGCATTGGTTTCGGTGGTACGTCGTTTGACACAAAAGCTTGCCCCTTACACTTGGATAGAGGCTGAGTCGTACCAGCAGACCAATTTCAGCGAAGCCGTGCCAGTATCGGGATGTAGTGGGGGTTCTGCTTTGTCTTTGGCCGCTGTGCTCTCGAATCGAAAATACACCGCCGATTATGCTGTGCGCGTTAAAACGGGACAAGATCAAGAGGTATGGCTGGCGGCAAGAATCCCTGAAATTTATCGAAGTAAGGTGAAACTGATCATAGGTGGACAGACGCTGTTCTTATCCGGAGACGGTGTAAGCCCCTACGGGCAAGGATATGCTTGGTATCGATTCGGGATGACAAAGCTTGCGGGTGGCAGAATGAATTTGCGGTTCGAGGTTGATGCCGCGGGAGATGTCGACCTTGCCTTGGATGCAATCGTCCTTTCCCCTGGTGAGTTCAGGCCGAACGGTGTCCGACTGCCTGGCGATACTACTTTCCAACCTTCGACGCGTCCGTAGGCAGGAAAGGATTGGCCCTTCCCTTGAAGCTCTCTACACTAAGTTCTTCCGCCTCGCGGTAGAGACCGGGTTCCAAGCGGACGAGTCCGTAGACACATTTGTTCTCGCCCATGCGGACCGCCCACCCAGCATCGCCGTAGCTATAGTGCCACCATTCATCTCTACAGTTGGAGAACCCCACCGACAGCATCGAATCGACAAGCAAAAATCGATGACGCCTTGCTTCCTCGGTCAATCCTTGGGTGTAGGTTCGGGCGGCAAGATTGCGGTCAAACGGTGAAACCACATCAAGCTGCTCTCCTGAAGCGTCAACCAATTGAAGATCCACCGCTGCGCCCGTGCAATGGCCCGGCGGGGCTTTTTGGTCTGTCGGCGCGACCCAACGGCATACCGTGCGTCGGAGAGCTTTATGATCCCGGTGCGGAAACGCTTCAGCGGCGGAAGACCACATAAAATCGTAAATCCGCTGCTGTCTTTCAATCGGCCTCCAACCCTCGATAAGGGAAAGAAAGACGCCTTCAGGCAATTTCCTCTGAGCTTCCCTTACCATCTCGGCAACCCTTTGACGAACGTATGGAATTACGTGGGGCCGTGCCATATGCATGGCTGGCAGGAACGCCCGAATGTCTACGAGCGGCTCGCCGGAATCCATCTCAGGAATCCGGTTCAGCGCAGCAATGGGTTCAGGACGTCCCTGGGATCGATCCCATTTGGGACTCATCTTTGATGCCTACCCATTTCCATATTCTTTACGACGTATGCCGGAACTCGAAAACGAACCTTTTTGGATTATCTTGCATCGCCTCTGCGCCAAAAGGCGATTCCGAAAGGAAAATGGTGCCGCCAGCCGGACTTGAACCGGCGACCCAAGGATTTTCAGTCCTTTGCTCTACCAACTGAGCTACAGCGGCACGCGGAGCGAAATGGCGCGGAAGACGGGACTTGAACCCGCGGCCTCCGGCGTGACAGGCCGGCGCTCTAACCACTGAGCTACACCCGCGAACAGGAAGGGAGTATGACACTCGACGGCTACGGATTACAAGCCGTTCAGTGGGCTACGCGCTCAGGTGTCGTACGATTTAGCAGAAGCCAATACATGGCCACTTGCAGGACCATTTCCGAAAATTCGGAAGGATCGGTGGGCTTGTGTATATAGCTGTTTGCCCCAGCCGCATAGCTCTCCTCAATTTGACCTTCTTCATCGGAGGCGGTCAACACGACGACTGGCAGCCGCTTCGTCGAGGGCTCGTTCCTGATCCGCTTGAGAACTTCGAGGCCACTCAGTTTGGGGAGTTTAAGGTCAAGAATGACGACCGCCGGCATAACGGACATATCTCGTCCGGAATAACTGCCTGTTCCAAAGAGGTAGTCGATCGCCTCTTGCCCATCGCACGCAACGACGACCTCATTGATGATGTTGTTCTTACGCAAGGCGCGAAGAGTCAGCCGCTCATCGTCAATGTTGTCTTCGATGAGGAGAATCAGTTTGCTTTCGGTACCCGGGGTCGTGTAATTTGCCATCGAAATTCAATTGGAGCGAGCCAGACTTTATGGATTAATCCAGCTGATTATAGTCTGAAGCACCCATTTGCTTCACCGTTTGCTGAGGAACCGGCTGTGACTCCCTTATTTTGAATTCATCGGGCTTTAACGAATCGCTCGACGCTAGTCCCGTTTGAAATTTGGCCGGTTCGGTTGGCCAGTAGGCGTTGGATTACTTGTCGGTTGTGGACGCGGGGGCGCAGCGGGTGCGGGCGGAGCCGTCTGTTGGGATGGAGCCATTGTAGGTGGCGCCGAAGTCGCCGCTGAAGGTGGGGCGACCTGCGTCGGTGCTTGAGGAGCACCCGCAGCGGTCGGTCGAACAAATGCGGAAGACGTGCCTCCACCTAAATCGGCAGTGGGGTTCTCCCTGTTCAGCGTGAGCAAGCGGTCAAACTCGTACGGATCCTTTGCCTTGTTCTTCCCTTCCTCAGGAGTTACGATTCCCTTCATGATCAGGTTGATGATCGATTGATCCAGCGTGTTCATCTTCGCACGCGCACCGGTTTGAATCAGCGATCCGACCTGATAGGTTTTGTTTTCGCGGATGAGATTGCGAACAGCCGAGGTTGCGACAAGGACTTCCATCGCCGCGGCTCTTCCACGGCCGTCGGCTCTCTTCAACAGGGTCTGCGAGATGACTCCTATCAGGTTGACCGATAATTGCATGCGGATTTGTTGCTGTTGGAAAGAAGGGAAAGCGTCGACGACTCGGTCGACCGTTTGGACGGCGTCAACCGTATGCAGGGTTCCGAAGACAAGGTGACCGGTTTCAGCCGCCGTGATAGCGAGATGGATGGTCTCCAAGTCACGCATCTCGCCGACGAGGATGACGTCTGGGTCTTGCCGCAATACGTGTTTTAGTGCTTGGGCGAACGAATTGGTATCGACGTCCAATTCGCGTTGATTGATCAACGCCTTGTGGTTGTCGTGAACAAATTCAACGGGATCTTCGACGGTCATTATGTGAACGTCCTCATTCCGGTTGATTCGATCGATCATGGCAGCCAGAGTTGTTGACTTGCCTGAGCCGGCCGGGCCGGTCACCAGGACTAAGCCTCTGGGGCGCGCAATGAAGTCATAGCAAGCCGCCGGCAACTCGAGCTCCTCCATGTTCATGATTCGATAAGGAATCACACGGAATGCAGCTTGAGTGTGTCCACGTTGCTGATAGGCATTGCCTCGAAACCTTGAGATGCCGGGAATTTCCATAGCAAAATCCAGCTCGAGGTCGTGTTCGAAGCGCTTAACCTGCTCAGGTTTAAGAAGTTTGAACAGCGCTTCGCGAAATTCAGAGTCTGTGAAAGTCGGCCAGTCATCCCGATTGACAAGATCTCCGTTGACTCGAATGTATGTTTTGCCAGTATCCGCCTTGAAGTGCAAGTCGGAACCGCCGAGTTCCACGCAGAGTCGAAGGTAATGTTCAATTTGGAGCAACGCTGGCCTCCACAAGACCTTGATTCATAGCCCTTCTTTGGAATTCCGCGGCATTTGAACACCGCGAAAGGGCAAGTTCATATTCGATCTTCTTCTCTCGCAAAAGGTTCAATAAGCTTCCATCGAGCGTTTGCATCCCAAGTTCGGCTCCGGTTTGAATGTCCAAATAGAGTTGGTGAGTCTTTCCTTCTCGGATCAGCGTACGCACGGAGGGCGTTGCCGTCATGACTTCAAATGCGGCCACGCGCCCTTTGCCATCTTTCGTGGGCAGCAAAGCTTGGGAAATGACCGCTTGCAGGGTAACGCTGATTTGTGTTCGAATTTGAGCCTGCTGCTCGGGAGCAAAGACATCCACGATTCGGTCGATGGTCTGCGGTGCGTCAACCGTGTGCAGAGTGGACATTACAAGGTGGCCGGTTTCCGCAGCGGTGATCGCCAACTGAATGGTCTCCAAGTCCCGCATCTCACCGACGAGGATGACGTCTGGGTTTTGCCGCATAACGTGCTTTAGCGCGTCGGCAAAGGTGTGGGTGTCGGTCCCTAATTCGCGTTGATTGATAATGCTGACTTGATCCCGGTGGACGTATTCGATAGGATCCTCGACGGTCATGATGTGCAAACGCTTCGACGTGTTGATTGCGTTGATCATTGCCGCAAGCGAGGTCGATTTGCCAGAACCTGTAGGACCGGTAACCAAGATGAGTCCACGTGGCAACATGGCAATCTTGTGGCAGACCGCCGGCAAGCCCAATTGGTCGATCGTCTTGATGTTGAACGGAATGACTCGGAACACGGCACCGATGTTGTGCCGTTGCCAAAACATGTTGACGCGGAACCGTGCCAGGCCCTCGACATTGTAGGATAGGTCAAGCTCCTTAACCGTCTCGAGCCGCTCCTTGCGTTCCGGAGTAAGCATGCCATAGAGTGTATCGTGGAGTTCTTGCGCTGTATAAGGGGGATAGTCCGACCTCACGAGGCCACCACGGATGCGCATCAAGGGAGGCTCCCCCACCTTTAGGTGCAGGTCGCTTGCTTCCTTTCCCACCAAGTCATGCAGAAGTGCGTCGATCGAGACGCCCATCGTCTACCTCCTACCTGCGGAGCAACTGCTTCAACTCCGAGGGGATACCTGAGTATTGAATCGCAGTTTCTTCGTCGACCACGCCGGCCTTAACGAAGCGAACCAGTCCTTGGTTCATGGTTTGCATACCCCAGAACTGCCCCTCGTTCATAGCATGATAAAGATCGCTGAAATGGCCGTCTTCTATCAATTTGCTGACCGTCGGCGTGCAGATCAAGATCTCATTCACAGCCACTCGCCCGCTACCGTCGCCTCTGGGTACAAGCTTTTGCGTGATGACTGCCTTAAGCGCTCCCGCCATACGCAAACACAAATGATGTTTTTCGTGAGGTGGGAACATATTGACGATGCGGTCCATCGTCTCATAGGCGCTGGCCGTGTGAACGGTTGAGAAAACCAAATGGCCCGTTTCACCGGCTTGCAGGGCGACACCCATCGTTTCTGGGTCGCGCATTTCGCCGATGAGGATCACGTCTGGTGCTTGCCTAAGCATCGCGCGCAACGCATGGCCAAAATTCTTGGTGTCGACGCCAAGTTCACGTTGACTGACATAGCAGGTTTGGTCAGGGTGCAGGAATTCCAGCGGGTCTTCAATGGTGACGATGTGGCCCGCACGCTCCTTGTTGATTAAGTCGATCAGGGCAGCGAGCGTCGTCGTCTTTCCACAACCCGTTGGCCCTGTGACGAGGATTAGGCCCTGACGATGCTTAATGATCTCCGCAAGGACGGGTGGGAGACCTAGCTCCTCGAGCGACATGATCTTAAGAGGAACGACGCGGCAGACTACGGCATAGCCCCCTCGTTCCATGTAGCAGTTTGCACGTACCCGACACTTTGTGCCGACGTTGAAACCTAGGTCCACCTCGAGGTACTCATCAAAATCCCTCGCCATGCGGTCATCGAACAAGCCGCGCACAATCCGCTTTGCATTTGGGTGATCAATGATTGGCCAGTCGCCTGGAAGCGGCTTTACGAGACTGTTTAGCTTCATCATTGGCCTCTGGCCGGCCTTGATGAAAAGATCTGACGCCTTCAAGTCGAGCGTAAGCTCAATTAATTCGTGAATGTTCACGGCCGACGCGTCGATCATTTGTTGTGTCTCCCTGAAGGTGTCTTTCGGCCGTCCGCTGGCAGTCGAAGGAGCACCAAGTATACCAATGCCCCAACGGCTGCAGCCCCTACGATCAGAGCCAGCCACAGTGGCCATCCGGAATTCGCTTTGGTTTGAGGTGCCTGAGTGTTTGGGGTCAGCGGTTGAAAGTGGTCTGGGATTACAATCGCGTTTGGATCTTGGCTTAGAAGCCTGACCATGAACTCGACTCCTTGCACAGGGTCTTTGTTCTGCCGAGCTTGGAGTGAAACCGTTTCAGAGCCAAAAGATTTCAACGTGTTTGAAGTCGGCACTTGGTCGTCGAATTCGATCGAAATCACTGTTATTTCAAATGGCCGAGGCGCTCCTGCGAACGCCGACACGATCGGACAAACATTGAAAGCGCCATTGCCCTCTATGAGTCCGTTTGTGCCAAATGTGGCGCGCAGAAAGTCGAGATCGTGCGTGTCTTTTCGAAACGAAGTAGTGTAAACCTGCAGACCTCGAGCAGGGGCTTTGAGGTTTGAACACAGGGTCTCCACCTGCTGCTTAAGCAGCGCGGGTGGGTAGTTGGGGTTCAAGGCAGTGACCGTAACTAGATCCCATCCAATGGCGTGCTTCGTGATCGCGACTGCAACTTGTGGCTTGGCGGTTTGAAACAAGTCTGAACCGGTCGGAGTTGTTTGGGCGCAGGCAGGCAGGCAAATTGTGACGCAGGTCACGAAGAAACTGAGCCGCCACAAGAGCTTTGTCACAGCGTGGATTTTCAGCGCAAATATCCTTTGAAGCTGTCGAAGGGAGAACATTGTGCGCAAAACGACATCTAATCGATATTGTGCGTGAAACGGGCCGACTCCAATTAACAAAGCCTCATGCAATGAAGGTTTCCATTGAACCTTGAGCGTTCTAATTGGCGTCAGGGAATAAATATCCACGCGCAAAACTATTTCTGTGGAACAACCGTACTTGATTTGAGGTTTGCGAGATATAATGCCGGATTCCGATGCAGGAGCCTACTGAGAAAGTAATGAACGAAGCCGAAATGATTCAAGAGCCGCAAGGCGGTATTTACCTTACGCCGGAAGGCCATCAAACCCTGCAACGGGAGCTTGAGCATCTCACAATGACCAAGCGGCCGGAAATCGCGGACAGAATCCGCGAGAGTCAGCAGCACGGTGAGTTTAGTGAAGACAACAATGAACTGGACGAGGTCAAGTTCGAGCAGGCGATGGTTGAGAACCGCATTGCGGAGCTTAAGACCATCTTCGGAAACGCACACGTCCTGGAGGCTCATCAGATCCCTACGGATCACGTAGGCATCGGTTCAGTGGTCACAGTCGGTGACCTAGAGTACGGAGACGAATTCGATGTCCGCGTTGTCGTGAGCATCGAAGCGGATCCAGCGAAGGACTTGATCAGCAATGAATCACCAATGGGAACAGCCCTGTTCGGCCATGGGGTTGGTGAGTCGGTTGAATTCGACGCGCCCGAAGGCAAGAAGCGCTACAAGGTCATTTCCATTCGTAAGTAGGGTCTAACTCGACCTTCGCATCACCTGGTCCCGGCTGGCTCCTTATGTCTCTCTTCTTGAGCGGCCGAATTGGCCCTCAGGTTCAACAACAGTCTTCGGAGCCATTCGTGTCTAGCCTGAGCCAAAAGCAGGAGGTTATGTACCGTCATTTGCCGGATCGTTGATTCTTTCGGAGCGGAAGCGGCCATATCCCTCTCCAAGTCTTCGATGAAAAGCTTGCTCTCGTGGAGCCATGACTTGACGGTCCGAATCTGGTCTCCCGGTTTTAGCCGGTCTAGGAAATAGCAGCGGGTGCGGATTGGGTCGACGAGAAACGCAAGTTCAGTGCGATCAGGAGCAAATGTGAGCCAGCTATTTAAGGTTGTTTCTCCTTGGGATGTCAGCTCATACTCCGTGCGTTCGCGGTTTGGGACACCCACTTTCCTGGCTTCGCGCAACAAACAGTCTTGTTCAAGGCGACGAAGTACACGATAAACTGAGCCACTTTCTGCGCTCCATCGTCCGCCGCGCATCCGGTTCATCTCTTTGCGCATCGCGTAGCCCGAATTGACGTTCTCACCCACCATCGCCAGAATGAGGTACTCGAGTTCGCTGTAAGGTCCTGTACTAACCATAGAGATGTTTCCGTAATTGAGGCTGAGAGGCGGTACCCATATATTTCCGTGAACACTACTTTAGCGCGATTCCCTGAAGTTAGCAAGCAATAAGCGGGCCAACGGGGAATTTTCGTTCCTTGTCGGCTGTTCCGAGCCTTAGGGCGCAAGGCTGCGTTTGTGAGGTAGTATCCTTGCATTCCCCCTTGGCAGATTGCCCGGGAGGCTACGTCAATGGCAAAAGAAATCGGCAACACGAGCCCCAAAACACCAGCGGGCACCCCACCCATTCCCAAGTCCAAAAGAGGTCTTCGGGGATTCGTCAAAGAAGTGACGCGAGAAGTCAAGAAGGTCAGTTGGCCGACTCCGAAGGAGACCAACCGGCTGACGGGCATTGTGCTCGTCGTTTGCGGGATTATCGTCGCCGTTCTCTTTGCCCTAAGCACGGTCGCAGACAACGTCATTACGTTGCTCACAAAAGGGACTCCAAGTTAATGCCTAAATCCTGGTTTGCCGTTCATACGATCGCGGGACACGAAAACAAAGTCCGAGATGTCCTAACGCGCCGCGCGCAAGTGGAAGGTTTTTGGGATCGCGACATTTACCAGATCCTGATTCCAACCGAGCAGGAGTTGCAGACTCGCTCTGGCAAGAGGGTTCTTGTCGACAAAAAAGTCTTTCCCGGTTACATCCTTGTCCAGATGTCGATGACCGACGACACCTATAAGCTAGTTAAGAGCACCAGCGGTGTGACAGGGTTTGTCCAAAGTGGCAACAAGCCCGTACCGCTTGAAGAATATGAGGTTCGTCGGATTATGACGAATCTCGAAACGAGCAAGGAAGCACCCAAGGTCTCATGGCAGAAGGGCGATGCGATTCGCGTCGTCGAAGGTCCGTTCAGCGACTTCAGCGGCAAGATTGAGGAAGTGAACGCCGATCGCGAAAAGCTCAAGGTCTTGATCAACATCTTTGGCCGCGATACGCCAGTTGAACTCGACTTTACGCAGGTCGAAAAGCTCTAGGCTGGCCCAGGGCATTTAAACTTCGACCAAGACCGTTTTGGGGAGGTACCTTTAGGTGCGTTTAGATCGTCCTGTCTTAGCCCATGAGTTCTTTGGCACCGGCACCTTCCAGATGGCTCGTATCGCCTCGCAACCCCGCCGCTGAGGCTACCTTGCAGCGGGAGTTAGGGGTCTCTTCCCTACTCGCAGCGGTGCTTGTGCAACGAGGCATCACAGATCCTGATGCGGCGCAGGCCTTTCTCAATCCAAAATTGGAGAATCTCCACGACCCGCGGCTACTTCCAGACTATGAAGTCGCAAGGGACAGAATCCTTGCCGCCAAAGAGTCCAAAGACCTCATCTACGTTCACGGCGACTATGATGTCGACGGAGTAACCAGCGCCGCCCTCTTTGCACGGTTTTTGGGCAAGATCGGATGTAACGTCTCCGTTCACGTCCCCCATCGGATGAAGGAGGGTTACGGAATTCACCTTAGCGCAGTAGATCAGGCTCACGCTGAAGGGGCAAAGCTGTTTCTAACGTGTGACTGCGGCGGCAGCGCCAACGAGCAAGTTGACCGCGCAAGGGCCTACGGAATGCGCGTGGTCGTCACGGATCACCACACTCTGGGTGATAAGCTTCCTGAGGCGGACGCTCTCGTGAACCCGCATCGTCTTGATTCCACCTATCCATTTCCTGAACTAAGCGGTGCCGGAGTTGCATTCAAACTTTGTGACGGCCTCACACAAGAGATCGGTATGGAGCGTTCCCAATTTCACCGGGCGTACCTTGATCTTGCTGCCTTGGGCACCATCGCCGATGTGATGCCACTCCAAGGTGAGAACCGGATCATTGCCCGCTTCGGCCTCGATCAGCTTGGCGAAACTCGCAAAATTGGCTTGCAGGAGCTGAAACGTGAGGCCAACGTTCTTGGCAAGGTGACGTCTTACCATGTGGGCTACATTCTTGGTCCCCGGCTCAATGCTGCAGGACGGGTAGATGATGCGGCTCTGGCGCTCCAGCTCTTAATGTCCCACGATCAGATAGAGGCCGCTGAATTGGCCAGAAAGATAGAAGACATCAACACGGCGCGTCGTGCTGAACAGCAGAGGATCATCGAGGAAGCCGTCGAACTGGTTCTCGCCGACGGTTCGCATCAGAAAAACGTGATCATTGTCGCCAAGGAGGGTTGGCATGCCGGGGTCATCGGGATCGTCGCAGGCAGGCTCGTCGACCAATTCAAACGTCCTTCGTTCGTTTTTACAATCGATCCTGAAACCAAGATGCACAAGGGATCGGGACGAAGCATCCCGAAGTTTCACTTGGCAGACGCAATACGGGCGAACATGGATTTGTTCCTTGGGGGCGGCGGACACGCGATGGCGGCAGGCTGCTCGTTTGAAGGAAACAAGTACCAAACAATTGTTGACGCGATGGAGGTCTACGCTTCCGACAAGTTGACGCCAGAAGACTTTGACATCACCGTCCGTGCAGACGTGGAAGTCGAGCCTGAGGAAGTATCTGCGGAGTCGATCCAAGATCTCTTGCGCATGGAGCCGTTTGGGAACAGCAATGCAGAGCCAATGTTTATCGCCCGCGGCATGGAAATCGTCGAGACCAAGGGCACCAAGAACCCGACGGTGGCACAACTGAAACTTCGCAAGGGCGAAGGTGCGGTGATTCCAGGCGTTATTTTTGGGATAGGGGAGCAACTTCTGGGAGAAGCGCCCGGGATGATGGCCGACGTATTGTTTTATCCCAGTGAGGATGAGTTCCGAGGGCGGACGACAGTAAAGTGGAAACTAAAGGATTATGTGCCGACCAGGCCGTGACCCTCGCTAGTCTTTGCTCTTACCGAGCTTGACGGTTACCACCATCGTTGCGCCGCGGCGTAGGAACCCGATCTTCGTATCAGCACCAATCGTCTGAAGAAGCATCGCTTTGGCGAAATCCACCTGGTTGTGCACAGGTGAAGTCGCGATTTGAAAAATGACGTCCCCGATGTGAATGCCGCCTTTCTCCGCCGGTGAATTGGGAGCGAGGCTTTCCACCTGAGCACCACCACCGACGCCATCCTTACAAACGACGCCCAATTGTGGCCGCCAAACTTCGTGGGTGGGCGATTTGAAACCATCGATGACTGTGTGTAGGGTTCCGAGACTCGCCGTGTATGCAACAGTGACTTGGCTGGGGCCGAAGGATTGTGTTGGTTTGCGCTTCAAAAGTGAACTGCCCTTGTCGGTTAGGCTGGTCGCCGGAGGAGGCGTTTCATCGGCCGTCGCACCAAGGGTCGCGTTCAAGGCACCCATGAATTGACCCTCATAGGTGAAAAGCAAGGCGCCGCCCACGAGTTGCTGGGACGATTCGAGTTTGACCTCCGATAGGGCCACCAGGCGACGAGACGGTGCCAGCACTCCGAAACGGTCATTGGACACGAACTCGCTGGGGATGGGCCCAGTTCCGATGACGCCGAGCAGGGGCGCACCCGGGGAACATGGTCCAGGTGGCAGTTGCACGGGCAGAACGCCTGGCTTCGTCCATCCTTCGGCAATGAGTAGGACGAGTCCGGTCGGATCGTCGATGGCTGCACGAGCCACCTTGTATGTCTTACCGTCCGGAGTCTGACCCTGGAGGGCTGCGGCCGGGACAGATGTTCGATGGGCGATGAAGTAGCCCCTCGAGTCGATGAGCGCGGCCCGCCCAGCCACGGCGTTTCCGTTACGCAACACCATCGTTTGAGGCTGAACTTTCTTCCAAGCATCGGCGAGTTTGGGTGCGACCTGACCGCCGCCGGGTACGGCGGCCAGCAAGGCGATCACGACCTTAACCGCTGATAAGAACATTGGCGACACTGTCGACCTCGGTCGCCCTCTTTGCGCCCGTGTCATCGTCCGAATCGTTGCCGATCAGGATGAGGGAATCCCTTTGAGGCTCCGCCATGGCCACTTCGCTGGAGACATCCGGCTGCTGGTCGAGAACAGATTCCGCCGCCGCCGTCATCAGGCTCATGCGGGGGGAGGACACCTTAGTGGATTTTGCCGGTCGAGCGACCGTCGCCGAATCATCACTTGAGGTGTCCGCAACCGTCTCGCCGCGTGAGACCGACGACTGAACTAAGGGAATCTCTTTCTTGGTTGACAAAGAAGGGTCCCTCAAAATCGGTTGCGAATCCGCTTGCGACGTCCTTATCGCCACCGCGCTTAAAGGCAGTTGTACAGGTCGCGAGTTGCGGTAAGTGACGAAAGCGAAGGCGAATAGGGCTACCGCCGTTGGTGCCCACAGCCATCCATATCGAGAACTCGTCGGCGCTTCGCGCTTCAGACCGCGTTCCAAAATAGCCTGCTTGAGCCTTTCGGGTGAGAGTTGATCATCAGGAATGGTTCGCAGCAGCTTGAAATCCTCACGCAGGGACCCGCAGTCACGCAGAACTCGTTGCGCTTCAGGGTTCCCCGCCACTTCCTGACGCAGCTTTCGTTCTTCTTCGGGCGTCAAATCGCCGAATGCAAGTTGAATCAGCCTATCATCCAGATTGCGTTTCATATCTTCTCGTCTCCCAAGAGGGGCGCGATTCGGTCTCGCAGCGCCCGCCTTGCGCGCAGAACTCTAAGCTTTGCTCCGCCTACGGTGCAGCCCAGAATCTGTGCCATTTCCGGATATTCTTTTTCTTCCAGGTCTCGCAACACGATCACCGATCGATGGTGGGCCGGCAGGGCGGCGAGAGCTCTTCGCAAAACCGCTTTGCGACGATCCTCTTCCAAATTTTCTACCGGGTCTTGGGTCATTCCAATGGTCATCCAGTCCAACGCACCTGCAGCTTCCTGTTGCTCCAACGCCGTCCTCCGAGTGGACATTCGTGCTTGGTCGGTGCACAAGTTCGTGACGATTCGGAGAAGCCAGGTGGTGAATTTCGCCTCGTCTCGATACTTGTCCAGGTTCTGATACGCTCGTACAAACGCTTCCTGAACGATGTCTTCCGCGTCGTCGCGTCTCGGAGCCATTTGGTACGCGAAGCGATATACGAGCGTTCGGTGACGCTCAAAGAGCATCTCGAAAGCCGCAAATTCCCCATCCCGAGCCCGCATCACGAGCGATACGTCGGTGTCAATCTCTAAGCTTCGCACCACAGATGCGTTCATTGTAACGGCAGAAACCATGGTTATCGTCTTTTCGACCAACTAAGGGGTCGTTAATCATCCGACGTTTCAGGTTCCTGGGAGTTACGATTTTGAAGAACCTCAATCTTGCGGTCTTGGCGTCAATAATCTGTGCGTTGCGTAACTCACGCATTGACAGGTTTTCGCGTGGCCGCAGCCGTTCACTTCTCGCTTTGGCCAGGTTCTATCACTTCCCAGCCCGACGGGCGTTGACGTTGGAATCGTCCTATTCGCGACATTCACCGCTGCGCCGAGTATCTTAGATTCAGGTGAAGGATTCCTTCGGCAGAACGATTGACTATCTGCGCGTGTCCGTGACGGACAGGTGCAACTTCCGTTGCGTCTATTGCATGCCGGAAGAAGGCGCGGAAGTCTGCCCGAGAGAAGAGATCTTGACATTCGAGGAGATCGCACGATTGGTGCGAATTTCAGCGGAGTTGGGAATCACGAAGGTTCGCTTGACAGGCGGTGAACCACTCGTTCGAAAGGAGCTGGTAAGGCTCTTAGCCATGTTGAAACCGCTGAACCTGCAAGACCTCAGCATGACGACCAATGGTCTTCTGCTTCCCTTGCACGCCCAAGTTCTTGCTGATGCGGGCTTGCACCGGGTGAACGTGAGCCTGGATACGCTGCGCCCAGACCGTTTTGCGCAAATTTGCCGTCGAGGAAATTTTGAACAAGTCATGGCTGGTATTTCGGTCGCGCAGGCAGCTGGCTTGAACCCAATCAAGATCAACTGCGTGGCCATGAGAGGCGTGAACGATGATGAAGCGGCTGCCTTTGCTGAGTGGACACGTCACTCCCCTGTTCACGTGCGTTTCATCGAGTTGATGCCGATTCGCTGGAATCTGGATGAGACCGAGCCCTTGGAAAGCACATCGTCGGGCTTGGTTCAGGTCCGCCAAACGCAAGGTTCCATGCTGAGCGATCTCCAAATGCGCAAGATGACAATTTCGGCCGACGAACTCGTGACCACAATCGAAAGGGAGTGCGGTCCTTTGGAGTCCGCAGAGCTCAAGACAAACGGGCCTGCGCGGACGTTCCGACTTGCAGAAGCCCTGGGAACTGTTGGCTTCATAAGCCAGATATCGAACGATTTGTGTTCACGTTGTAACCGTTTGCGGCTGACAGCAGATGGGTTTTTGCGGCCCTGTTTGATGTCCGATGGCGAGTTGGACTTGCGTGGGCCCTTGCGTTCCGGAGCCACAGACGAGGAGATCGCAGAGATGTTCCTGCACGTGGTGGAGCGGAAGCCGGAGCGTCACTATTTGGCTGAAGGTCAGAAGGTTATCGGCCGCTCGATGAGCCAAATCGGCGGATGATGCTCAACGTTGCGCCTTTCTTGAATGCCCAGACCACGGCTTTGCTCTGGTCAAGTCTGACTCACCGGCAGTGAAGAAAAACAGGCGGACTTGTGTCAGGTCGGCGAGACGTCGACGATTAGTGTCACTGGACCGTCGTTGAGAAGGTCCACCTCCATGTGGGCACCGAAAACCCCTGTTTCAACATCAATGTCGCGGGCCCTTAATCGTTCGACGAACGAATCAAACAGCTCCTTGCCGCGTTCGAAACCGGCGGCTTGCATAAAACTGGGTCTGCGTTGCTTGGATGCGTCACCATAGACGGTGAAGTTGGATACGGCGAGCACGGAGCCGCCGACGTCGGGGAGAGAGAGATTCATCTTGCCTTCACCGTCGGAAAAAATCCTTAGGTTAACTATCTTTTCCGCCAGCTTTGCCGCCTCCTGTTCAGAGTCGTCTTTATGGGCGGCGACAAGCAGCAGGAAGCCTCGGTCACATCGCCCAACAACGGCTCCTTCGACGGTGACTGAAGCACGGGAGACGCGCTGTACAATGGCCCTCACTTGCCGGCCGTCCGTCCAAAAAGGCGAAGAATCGAGATGACGTCGGAGAAGTTGCTGATTTTTGCCATGACTTGCCCTAGGTGCACCGTGTCGGTTACATCAATGGTGACGTCCAGCTCGGCCGTTTGATTGGGAAGGGTCTTGACACGCGCGGCGGAAACATTGGTTTTGGACTCACCAAAAATGGTGCTGATGTCCATCAGCAGGCCCTGGCGATTCACGGTCACGATGCGCAAGTCAACTGCGTATGAGTTGCCATCCTTTGGCCACTCGTAAGCCATCACGCGCTCCGATTCGTTGGCAAGAAAGTTAAGGGCGTTTGGGCACATCTTGCGGTGGATCATGATGCCCCGTCCCCTCGTCACATAACCGACCACATCATCGCCGGGAATGGGACTGCAGCACTTTGAGCGGTGGACCATCACGTTGTCGAGACCCGTGACCAACGCAACCTTGCCTTCTTTTGTATGGGTTACTTGAATCTGTTCAACGGGAGGCTGTTCTGGAAATACGCCGCGCAGTTTAGAGACGATGCTGTGGGCGCCTGCGAGACCCGCACCTACCTTTGCCAGTAGATCGATGCCATTGTCGCACCCGTCGATGGTGGCGGCAACGGCGTCCAGCTTCTCCTCCCCCATAAACGCCTTAGGGTCTAGTTTCAAAGATCGGATTTCCTTTTCAAGGGCGTCGCGGCCCCTGGCGGCATCCTCTTCCCTATTGATCTTCCTGAAATGAGTTCGCAGCTTGGAGCGGGTGTGGGCTGACTTGACGAATTCCAACCAGTCGAGGCTCGGCGTCGCATTCGAGCGGGTGATGAGCTCGACTACGTCTCCGTTATGGAGTGTGCTGCTCAATGGAACAATGCCTGCGTTCACTTTCGCACCCACGAGGGTCATGCCCAGATGGGTGTGAACCCGGAACGCGAAGTCGACGGGAGTGGAGTCTTTAGGGAGGTCAATGACGTCGCCTTTTGGCGTAAAGACGAAGACTTGCTCCGAGAACAGGTCTGTGGATACGGATCGCAAGAAATCGCTGCTTGTCCTTGCATCGCTCGACCAGTCGAACAGTTGTTCCCTCAGTTGCTTAAGTCTCGAGGTTTCGTCCAGCGAAGCTTTTCCTTCCTTATAAGCCCAATGTGCGGCGATGCCATGTTCAGCCACTTCGTGCATATGTACGGTTCGAATTTGGACTTCCAAGGGAGACCCATTGGGACCAACGACCTTCGTGTGCAAAGATTGGTAACCGTTGGGTTTGGGTTTCGCAATGTAGTCATAAAACAACCCTGGGATCGGCACCCAAAGGTCATGAACGATGCCAAGAGCAACGTAGCAATCCATGTTCGTCTCGACGATGACTCGAAGCGCCAGAAGATCATAGATTTCCGTAAATTCCAGCCCCTGCTTGACCATCTTGTTGAAGATTGAATAGAGGTGCTTGGGCCTGCCCTTGATTTCAACGGCCTTTAAGCCGCGTTGTTCGAAGCGGTGTTTCAACGCAAGAGTGGCCTCTTGGAGATCCTTTTCTCGTTCGCCTCTCGAACGACTTACAAGGTCGTCGACGTGGCCGTATTCATCTGGGTGAAGGTATCTAAAGGAGAGGTCTTCAAGTTGCCATTTGATTTGCCAGATGCCAAGCCGGCCCGCAAGTGGAGCATAAACGTCCAACGTCTCGTTAGCGATCCTAATTTGTTTTTCGGGGGTGACGGCGTTGAGCGTCTGCATATTGTGAAGTCGGTCGGCCAGTTTGATGACCATGACGCGGAAATCCTTCGCCATGGCGAGGAGCATCTTTCTGAGGCTTTCCGCGGTGCGAGTCGTTTCCGCGGCGGCGCGTTGGCGTGCGTTTAGGTCTCCGGCTCCCTTGAACTTGAGTTTCGTGAGGCCCTCGACGAGCATTGCAACGTCTTCACCGAAGAGTTCTTGTAAGGAATCGATTGTGACGGTCGGGCAATCTTCAACGACGTCGTGGAGTAGAGCTGCGACGATCGTGTCGTCGTCCATTCGGAGGTCAACGAGGATTTTTGCAACGGCTAAGGGGTGCGTGATGTAGGGTTCGCCGGTCTCTCGGGTCTGACCAGCGTGGGATTTTTCGGAAAGATAGTAGGCGTACCGGATGCGTCGCACGTCCGCATCATTTCGCTGCTCCCTAATCGATTGGAGGAGTTCATGGAGAGCGTCTGGCTCTTCCCATTCGTGGCTTATTTCAAACGCCGCTACCATAGTGTCTGTCGCCGTCTGTGCGGCCCCAATCGGGGACGTTGTCAAGGACGGTTGACTTCAGCAAAAAGTATATCAGGGCTAGGTTGTTGCCCAACCTGAAGATCGCCCCGGCTCCTTATCTCCTTGCCGCCAAGATCATGCGCACTTCCTCGGCTTGCTCCGGCGTATCTACCGCCAGTTCGGTCCCTACACCGGCCGCCATGTAAATTTCTACGCCATTTTCCATGAACCTTAGCTGTTCGAGGCTTTCTGCGCGCTCAAGGTCGCTCATTGGCCAGTGGGCAAACGCTTCAAGGACCGTTCCCCGGTAGGCATAAAGCCCAATATGCTTCTTTACCGGAGTTACGCGAGGATTTCGAGGAAATGGGATCGCGTGGCGGCTGAAGTACAGGGCATAACCTTGAAGGTTCGTGACAACCTTCACCACCGCAGGCATCTCGTACTCTGTTTCGGGGCATACGCAGTAGACGCTACCCATTTGAATGCTTTGGTCGCCTAACAATGGTTCCGTGCAGGATTTGATGCTGGAAGGTTGGATTAGGGGTTCGTCGCCTTGAACGTTCACATAGACATCCGCTTTGACCTTCCCAGCGACTTCTGCGATGCGGTCCGTTCCTGTTTCGTGATCCATGCGCGTGAGGATTGCTTGAGCTCCAAAGGACTCGCAGGCATCAATGATAATCTGGTCAGGAGTTGCCACAAGCACTTGGTCAGCCACATTTGCGGCGACGCATGCTTCGAAGACCCATTGAACCATGGGCTTTCCAAGTAGATCGCAGAGTGGTTTTCCAGGAAATCGGGTGCTTCCCATTCGGGCGGGAATGACTATTACGCATCGCATCGGCTTAGCATACCGACGACCCTAGATTTATGACTCGCCAAGCCGTTGTCGCACTTCAGGTGGCGCTGCGCTTTGAGGCACCTGATCCAAAGCCAGGGTTAGACGATTCACTTGCTGACGAAGTTGGCTGACTTCCTCACGGAGGGCGTTAATTTCACCTTGGTTGCCTTGAGTCGGCTGGGAGCCATACATGATTGCGGCCATCTTCTGCTGGTGCCGAACAAGAATCGATACGATCGGTATCATGCAGAACGCGATCGCCACAAACATTCCTGCAAGATCACTGCTGTTCATACTCATTTTCTTCGCTAGAGATTGGCTTCGTTGATGCGTTCTCTCGTTTCCTTCTTTGAGGAGTCATGATTCAAATCGTCAAGCGCAGGGTGATTTGAGCCATCTGCTGCGTCATACAGTCCATCTAGTTCTTCAAGGCTTCGATCCCGTTTGGCTTAGAATCCCTGGTTTTGGATCCACGGTAGATTTCGGCCATTATCTGCTGGTGCCTAACGAGAATTGCGATGATCGGGATTAGCAATGCGGCCACCACAGCGGTCAGACCGATGAAATCAGCAGGTCCACCGAGGACGATACCCGTGAGGTTGGACACCTGCATGGGTCTTAAGACTTTGCCTCTTGGATTCTCGAGCGAACTTCATCTTTGGGTAGGGCTTGCTTCACATCATCCAACGCCAGAGCCATCTGCGTCATCTGCTGCCTAATCTGCTGCATTTCCTCTCTGAGGGCAGCCGTCTCGTTGGACACCGGTTGCTGGAGCTGTGCGGAACCATGGATGATTTCCGCCATACGCTGTTGATGTTTGATGAGGATGGCCACGATGGGAATGAGCAGGGCAATGATCGGAATCATCAGCGCCATGACTCCTTCGGGGTCGAAGGCCAACAACTGTCCACGAAACAACTCAATCATTCCCACACCTGAATACAAGTATACGGTCAGCGTTCGGGAAGGGATGCGCAACTGAGAAGCAAATCGATCAGCCGGCGTCTTTCAGGTCTTTCGGCAACGTGAGTGTGTTGCCAGTCCCGAAGCCCAGTCTCTTGGCGCTTCCCTGCTTCATTTCGATGACGTATTGTGCCTCGCCGTTGCTGGGGATTTTATGTTCCTCATCAAACGGCTTCCCTTCTCCTATGTTAAGCAGTTTGCCGGCGGATGAGAAGTACATGATGTCAAGGGGCAGGATGGTATTTTGCATCCAAAACTGCATTTGCCGCGGCTTGTTGAAGACGAACAGCATCCCTTCATCCGACTTCACATCCTGGTCTGTGAGCCACATCATCCCTTCTTCACGTTTGCCATCATCGTCCATGACCCAGGTGGAAATCGCCTTGCCGCCGATCTGAACCGTAGCCTTCTTGAGGTCTGCGAGCTGGAACACTCTCTTGGGGTTGTCACCAAGCCTTGAAGTGAGAGGTTTGGCAAGCGATTTGTTTTCGACGGTTTGGGTGTTGGCTTGCGGCTTCTCGGGTGCTTTGACGACCGGTTCGGGCACGTTGATTTGGCACCCAGTCACAAAAAAGGTACTCAGGACGACGAGAATTGCGATTTTCATGATCTGGCCGTAAAGGTCGGTGTGAACGACTTATCACGATCCTCATACGAGGCAATCTGCTCGTTGTAAACGAGGGTGGTGCCGATGAGGTCAAGCCCGGCCATCAAGGCTTCGCGGGTCCCTGGGTTGATCTGAAATGACATAACCGTTTCATCCAGCGTCACGGTTTGCGCCTCGAGGCTCACCGTTACGGGTGCCCCTGACCCAACAGCGACAAGCGCATCGTGGCTTTGTTCATCCAATTCGATTAAGAGGAGTCCGCAGTTTGCGGAGTTTTGGCGGAAGATGTCGCTGTAGGCTTCTGAACTGGCGGTCTTCCTGGCAATGACGCCGATGAAACCGGCCTGTTGGATGGCCCACACCGCGTGTTCACGCGAGGATCCGCATCCGAAATTGGTACCCACCACAAGGATCTTGGCGCCCTTGGCCCGCGCCTGGTCGAGCGGGAACGATTCATTCCTTACATCCGCGAAAAGTAATTCTCCGTAGCCTGACCGACTGACACGCGACAAGAATCTGGCTGGGATGATGCGATCCGTGTCGATGTTGTCTTCATTGATCACCGCAATGGTGCCGGTTTGTGTGAGAAATGGATTCACTGAGGCATTTTGGCACAGGCTCTGCATTCTCACTCCTTGCTCCTGACAATTGGGAGTTTCGGCGTAAGCCACCTTTTCATTGGCCCCGATTGCCTCGGGGTCTTTTTTTGTCCCTTAGATTTCGATGCCCATTTCTGTGAGTGTGCGCTCAAGGGTGTCCTGATCGTAGCGATCCATTTTGTCGGCTCGTTTGCTCTCAAGGTCTGCCTCTTCTTGCAGGCCCAACTCTTCTAAGAGGATCTCCAGAATGCCGTGGTAAACGTGCTTCTCGGGGTCGAGATCGCTTGCCAGCCTTATTGCTTTTACGGCTTCCGGTTTGCGATTCGCCCGCCAAAATGCAACTGCTGCGCGCAAGTAGAGGAAGTCATCTCCGGGTGACAATTCGATGGATGTGCGAAGTGAATCAAGCGCTTCCTGGTGTCGGCCCAACTTGATCAGCAGATCGCCGATCCAATAATGGAAGAAGGCGTCCTCCGGCTTTAAAGTGGCAGCGTCTTGTGCCGCTTTCAGCGCTCGTTCCGGATGGCCCGTTTCTAGGAACATTTCGGCGAGTTTCATGAGGATCAGGGGGTTCTTGGGATCCAGTTGGAAGGCAGTCTCCAGCTTTTCCGTTGCGTCACGATACTTCCCGTGCCGCTTGTAGACATCTGAGAGGCCCAAGAATGGCTCAGGATTGTCACCTTTTAGCCGGGCGGCCCTTTTGTATTGCCGAAGAGCCTGGGGTTCTTGGTCCGCGTATTCATAGGCGGCGCCCAGGTCCAATTCGTGCCTGGGATCCGGCGCTTCCCTCTGCTGAACTGCTGCTTGAAAGTGTTTAATTGCGGTTTGGTAGTCCCCTTCGCCGAGTGCTTCACGGCCCAACTGATCGCTTTCTTCAGCGTCCTTCCCTTTGGCTTTGCGGGGCGAATCCGTTGTGGTGGCGTCGCCGGTTGGGAGGTTGAGTTGAAAGAGTTCGGCGATTTGTTGGAAAGAGGGGTTGTTCATCCGGTTGTTTGACCTCGCTCAGCCACGGGAGTCGTGCCGAATCGGGCGTTACTGCCGACAGGTCTGATCGTGATCGTCGCTGGGTAACTGCTGCCCGACAGAGGAACCGTTGTGAGCTCCATCGTCTGCGACGCTTGCCCCGCAAGATGCAGTTTCAGAAGACGGTATTCGCCTTTTGGGCGAAGGATCGGTGTCTTCACGAGATCGCCGTTCAGGATGCAGAGAGCGCCGGAATATCCGGCACTGGATTCGAACACGACTTCAACGTCGACAGGAGCCTCGGTGGGGTTGGAGATGATGGCCCGGCCCTTGTAAACGACCCCAAAATTTCCTTGCAGCTTGTCCATTTTGTCTCTCCTCGAAATCGGCTTTTGTCCGATTCGAATGAACGCGAAGGGGCCTCCAACGTGGTAGTCGGCTTCAAACAACTCATAAGGGTGGGGGTAGATCTGATCGGTCAGCGTCCTCGCTGGTGCATCGAATTCCCTGATGTGTTGTGTTCCGACAATCCGCCAGGGTGTCGAACTTCTGAGAGCGGCGGCCCAACGGGTGTCCACCGCGAAAGGTTCGCGTGCATCGGCTCGGATCAAAAGGGAGGGCGGGCCGTCGAGCAACCTTAAGGTGCAAAGGCCACTTGCCGTTTGTCCGGGATACAGTTTGCGGACTGATATCGGAAGCGTGTAGTGAGGAGGAATTGAAACGATTTCGCCCGAACCGCATTTCCACGAGCGCACGAATTGATCAGCGGCTTTGAGTCCTGCTGCAACGGGGTTTGAGTCCGGCTTGCTGTCGCCAGGGATGATCATGATTCTCGCGACCTGTTCCGAGTCGTTGACCGCTTGGACCTTAAGCACGAGGAGCCGGCCCGAGGAATTTTCGTGGTGATATAGCAGTCGTGCCGGTTCGTCCGGAATGAGGCTCGCTGAGAAGAGGGCGCCTAAACGCTTGATACTTTCCGGGTTGTTGCAGTACCAAAGCTCCGCATCTTCTTTCTGGGGGAGGGCAATGTTCTTGACACGGACCTGTACCTGGCCCTCCGAGGTGATGCTTTCCATGCCGTAGGCCTTTACGCGGCAGGTAAACACTCTCGATTCGCCCGACGGCACATCTTCAGGAGCGCAGAGGAGGATCTTCGTGTCTGTCCCTAGTGCGGCTTTGACAGTGTTGTGGACCGCGTTCTCGACGGCTCCCAGCACCGTTTCCTTGTTGGCGGGAGCCCCTGTGACGATGGCATCGACCCGTTGCGGGAAATTCGCGGCATACGGTTTTACGTCAACGGGGATTGACTTTATTGCGCCAACCACGCTCGCGGTGACGGTTGCGTGTCCGGGGCTCATCGCCGTAGCGAGAAAGCCGTTGGTGACCTTTTGCACTTTCACGACTTGCTCATCTGAACTGTCGACGATGGCGTCATTGGCCTTGTATCCGTAGAGGCGCACTGTATGCGTGGTGCCGCCTGGGAGCATCAGGGCGGTTTGCTCTACGCTCAAAGGTGGCAGAGCGACCGCTTTCTGAATCTTCGCGGCCCAGACCTTTGCGAGGCCAGCCGGGCGCATTCGAAAAGGGAGGCTGTCCGCTCGCACTACGGAGAGCAAGGTTCGGCCGTTGGCGATCACCGTCGTGCCTTTTGAAGCTATGCGCGGGTTGGGTCCGACCTCTTCCAGGATTGCGGCTGCGTGTTCAGCGCGATCGTCGGGGCGCAAGCCATGAGCCGTTGCCCGGAGCTTTACCACTGGGGATCCATTGACGAACAGGATCGCGCCTCGAGCCTTAAAATGCCCGGCGAAACACGCGCTTGTAAGCGATATTGCGAGCGCGAGGCTCGCAATTCGAAAGGTATTTACCTTCATATGCAGAGGATTCAAGGTACCCGTGGATCTCCCTTTTTTTTTTTTGGCTGGAAGCCAGAACTCGCCTTTCTCTCTTTGGGGGCTGAACCCTGCTGTGGCGTCTGCGACGGCATGTCTGAGAATTGGACGATGTCAAGACAGTCTGTGATTCAGATCGCAACCGAGTTGATCTTTGGGGAGCCGATGCCTCTGGAGGTATAATGCCAGCAGCATCGGCACGCATCGCGCCTTCAATTTCGGGTTCGGCTAGTGGATTCACCTGCATCGAGCGGCTTCGAACGACAGCGACGGTACCGGTTACGATCCGCAATGACCTTGCGGACAAAGGATGGAAAATGGCTAATAAGACGCTCTATGTGGGAAATCTCCCATATTCAACGAACGAAGAAGAATTGCTGCAAACTTTCGCGGCGTACGGTGGTAAGAACCCCAGAATCATCGAGGGACGCGGATTTGCGTTCATCGACATCGACGCAGAAAAACTTGATGAAGCAATCGCCGATAAGCACAACGCTGAGTTGGGCGGCAGAAGGCTGAACGTCAACGAAGCTCGCCCGAAGGGTGAGGGCGGCGGTGGCGGCGGCGGCTCCGGAGGCGGCGGCGGTGGCGGCAGCTACGGCGGCGGCGGTGGCGGGTGCGGCGGCGGTGGGGGGAAGTACGGAGGGGGCGGTGGCGGATACGGAGGTGGGGGGGGCGGGGGGTGCGGGGTGGGGGGGTGGGTAGGGGGCGAGGGGGGGGGGGACGAGAAGAGTGGGGGATG
>CAZUCK010000018.1:0-41830 GCA_964619505.1 uncultured Fimbriimonas sp.
CTCTAAACGTGAAGGCAATGTATTTGCCATCCGGCGACCACTTGAATCCGCTAAGGGACCCCTCCGGGAGGCTGGTGAGCTTCTGGGCTTCCCCGCCGTTCGCCGGGATTACGTAGATTTGCGCGCCTGGTTTGTCACGGCCGCTGATGAACGCGATTTGTGACCCGTCTGGAGACCATCGACCATAACCGTCACCGTTTTCGCCTTGCGTCCACTGCTTGGCCGCCCCTTTCAGATCCACCATCCACAGGTTTGTGACGTACTTGTTCTTGTCGCTGATGTGCTTGCGGGTCAACAGAATTCTGGAACCGTCGGGACTGACTTGGGGGTCACCGACGAAGATGATTTTGAGGAGGTCGTCCGCCCTGATGGATCGCTTTGGCATAACAGGAGGTTACCCACGGTCGCAGATGAAAAGTGCCTGGCTGGAACTTACTCAAGCAAGCGCCCTGGCAACGTTGGGGTGACCGGCATCGACGGCCATTTGGGCGGGCGTCTTCCCACCGGCCATTGCCTCGCGCTTGGCTCCCTTTTCCAAGAGCATCTTTACCGAGTCCATATCGCCGTTGTGTGCGGCGTAATGGAGGGGAGTCCAGCCTTCGCTTCCTGCCAGGTTTACATTCGCGCCGTGGGCGATGAGCAGTTTAGCCACCGCTCGGTGGTCGGCTGAAAGTGCCGAATGGAGAGGCGCGACTCCCAGCGCGTTGTCCGACGTCTGGTTGGGATCCGCTCCGGACTCAAGGAGAGCTTCCACGGCCTCTGCGTTCCCAAAGTAAGCGGCATACCCAAGCATGGTGAATCCGTCCGCACTGGTCCCGTTGACATAGTCCGCGTTGCCTTTGAGGGCGACCCGTAGGGAGGTGGTATCTCCCAATGCGGCAGCTTCGAATCCGTCAATCGTCCGTGCCGCAGCGAGCATCGCGGCAACCTCCGCATGACCGTAGTAGAGGGCGAGCAAAACCGTCGTAACCCCCATCGAGGTGGGCTGACCAGCGAGGGCTGGCACCTTTTCGATCTGGCGCTGGACGGCGTCGACATTTCCAGCCTTAATGGCGGATTCAAAGTCCGGGATACCACTCATTGCCTTCATTTTAGTCTGGCAGCGTCGTCCCCTTTGTCTCTCGCGCAAAGGGAATTGCGGCAAGGCCAACCAGGTAGACCAGACCCGAGGCGACGACGCCCGCACCGACATTGCCCCCCATGGAGCGAATGACCGTGCCCGTCAGCGTTGGCACTGGCGCAGTGAGGATTCTGCCCGTGTTGTAGGCAAAGCCTGCCCCCGTCGCGCGCACTCTGGAAGGGAATAACTCTGGGAAGTACAGGGCGAACCCAGCCGTGAGACCAATCGAGAAGAAGGATAGTACGGGTGCCGCCATGAGCAAGGCATTGAAATCGCCGGAACGGCTGAACCATGCCGCCAAGGCAATGGAAATCGGCGAGGCAACGAAAAAGGCAGTGAAGGCGCGTCTTCGTCCCATACGCTCGCAAAGGGCCGGAAAAAGGAACACACCGAGCAGTGTGCCCAAGTGCAGAGTGTAGGTGGCATAACTCATGCGCTGAGCGATGGCGGCCTTATCCATGCCAAGACTCGCCGCGTTGACGAGATTTGGCAGCCAGAAGCTCACCGTTCCAGCCCCAGCGATGCCGGCGAAGCCCATCGCGAGGGCTACGAACGCGCTCCTGCGCAGGTCGGGCCTGCCGAACACCTCCGCCAATGGGGCTGTCGCGACCCGCGTCCGTTCCTTATCCGGTTCCTTCAATCGGAGCCTTACGAAGACGGCCACGGCGGCGGGCGCGATGCCCACCAAAAAGAGCACGCGCCACGTGAGGTGCGCAAGTCCTTGGTTTGCCGTGGCCGCAAGAACAGGTCCTACGGCGGCTGCGGTCTGCAACACCGAAGCCGCGGGGGCCCGGGCCCTATCCGGAAACGCTTCCGCGACGAGTGCCGCTCCGGCTGCCCATTCTCCGCCGATTCCAAGGCCCGTGAGGAACCTCACGAGTCCGACCTGTACCGGCGATTGGCAGAGCGCCGTCAAGCCCGTGAAAAGGCAATACAGACTTATGGTCAATGCGAGCGTTCGCACCCTGCCCCAGCGATCAGCCAGCGCACCAAAGAAGAGGCCACCCAGAGACCACCCGAGTAGGAACACCATCTGGATGTAGCCTTCGATCTGGGGGCCGGACGCCCTATACCCTTGAGCCCCCAGCATCTCAATGAGCATTGGAATCTTGGCAAAGTTAAACAAGGCGGTGTCAGCAATGTCAAAGACCCATCCGAGCCAAGCGATGGCGAGGATTGTCCACTGGAGTCTTGTCAGGTCTCTATACCAAGGGGTCAGCACACTGGCGCATTATGGCGCAGGGTGCATGGTGTCGGGTTAATGCCGTTGGTTAGTGCATCTGAATTATTTCATGATAGAAGTCATAGCTTTGGGGGCAATTGGCAGCCGTCTTCGGTAGAGTCTCCTCATGAGATCGATCGCAAGTTTCTCCATAGCTGTTGCGGCGAGCTTTATCGCGGCCGCTTGTGGCAACCAAGATACAGCAAAGTCCGAAACGCCCGCGAAAGCCGAAACCTCCGCCAGCCCAGCGGCCGCTGCCGCGGCACCCGGCCTTAAGAGCCCGGCGACTTACGCTGCGTTACAGCCATATCTTCAGACTCATTGTGACGGCTGCCATGGCGGTCGCAAAAAGAAGGCCGGTGGCTACGACCTAACGTCCTATGAGGGAACGATGAAGGGCGGGGATGACGGCGTCATGATCAAGGCCGGCGATCCGGACAACAGCATGCTCGTCGCCTATCTTAAAGGCACTAAGAAGCCTCAAATGCCCAAGGGAGGGGCACCTCTGCCTGACGCCGACATCCAAGTCATTGCGGACTGGATCAAAGACGGCGCCAAAGAGAAGTAAGGTTGCGGGGAGCGGGGCTCTTGTCCTGCTCCTTCCCCAGTTACCATTTGTGCGACTGAGGCGTATCAATTCGGCATATGCGAGTGCCTCTCCAGTATCCGATCGCTCTTGGTCTCACCTGTCTGGCCGCTGCGTGCGCGCATAATGAAAGCCCTGTTTCAGAAAGAGCTGCGTCTGAACCTACCTCTACAGCGAAGAACGTGCCCAAGCCCGACTCTATTCGCCTGGTCTCTCCCGCGACCTTCGAGACGTTGCAACCCTATCTGGCGGCAAATTGCCGCTGTCATGCAGTATCCAGACGCGCATTGAATCCGGATGATTCACCTTCAAGTGTTCCGGGCGGCTTCGATGTGACTTCGTATAGCGCCGTGATGCGGGGTGGCTCACAAGGCGTTGCCGTTAATGCGGGCGACCCATCCGGAAGCTTAGTCATTGCGTACCTCAAGGGGATCAAGAAACCACAAATGCCGGCTAAGAATCCACCGCTTCCGGATGCCGACATAAAAGTCATCTCGGATTGGATTAGTGCTGGCGCACCGGAGAAGTAGTAGGGGAGGAATTTCTTGAAACACCTTTGGCCAATACCTGTGACAGTGCTCTTGTATCTGGGTGCGACAGCATGTGGGGCTCCAGATCCGCCTAAGGGGGGAGCTGCGAACCATCCTCCAGGAGGCACGCTGCGGGGGCCGGCGACCTATGCCACCCTAAAACCGTTCTTCACCCAGACCTGTACGCGTTGCCATGGCGGAAAGAAGCAAAAAGCAGGCGGCATTGATCTCAATTCCTACGCGGGGATCATGAAGGGCGGACCGCAGGGTCCGATCGTCGTCCCAGGGGATCCAACCGGAAGTACATTGCTCGGCAACTTGTGGGGCACTCGTAATCCCAGAATGCCCGCGGACAAGGGACCCATGCCCGTCGGTGACATTCAAGTCATTACAGAATGGATCAAGAACGGAGCTAAAGAGCGGTAGCTGCCCTCCTATGGGCCGCGCGATCAACTACGGACAGAGGCGGAGCAACTGGCACTCAGCCCCCCTATTGTCCAAACCTGCGGACCGGTCTCACTTAACCTTGGATGGACCAATGAAACTGAGGGAGTCCGTAACTTGGAAACCTTGACCCTCGGTTGGAACGGCGACGGAAATGTCCGGCTCGACTCGGATCACCTTGCATCGTCCTACGTGTGTCCGTGTGGAACCAGAAAGACGAGTGATCTCGAACTCATCGCCCTCATGGATGCCACTCGTGGCACCGGCGTTGACGTAAATTTCCAATCCGCGCCCTTCGTCGTTGACGACGTCCGCCACACGGCCCTGCCAGGGCAAGGAACTTTCCTGTCTGTTGATGGTCGCGACGCAGTTGGAAACGGCATTGCGTACCGCTTCGCCCAGAGGACATGCCTTGAACGAGTTCGAGTTGAATTTCGTTCCGATGCTCATGGCCGTGGCTTTCCCCTTCCCTTCACCAACCGCCGAGGCCGATCTCCAAATCTGCCCCGTCGATATGTCCACGATCTTCACATCGACCCTGACAAGGGCTCCCAATCCTTCTTCATGGCGTTGATAGTTGCTGAGAAGGCTTTGCGAAAGTGAACTTTGATTCCAACGAAACTCAGTGATGGCACCAGTGACCTTATATTGGGGCTGAAGAGCCGCACCGCTTGCGGCCTGCGCACCCGCGATCGACTTTTCGCGTTCAATGTCGGCGGAAGCGGCTTTGGTCTGATCGATGACGAGGTAGCGGCCACTCTTCACCAATTCATTGATCAACATGTCCGTGACGCCCGAACCTAGGTCAGGAGGAATTGGTGGCGGTTCTGTGGAAACGTCGGTTGCTTTATCCCAGATTGGATGAGGAAGAGCTTGCTGGCCGGCGGCCACTTCCAGGTCCGTGACTGCGATTCTCCGTTTCGGACCAAAACCGCGCGGCCCAGTCTGTGCTGCCGCGGCAGTCTTGGGCTGCTTGCCCTGGCTCGGCGTTGCGGCAAAAGAGAATGAAGCGGCAATCAATGTTATGCCGGTGATAAGTGACTTTGAGTTCATTGTTGTCCTGTTGACGGTGCTGGTGCCGGATCCGCAGGTGGTGCCTGCGCTGGAGCTGGCGCTGGTGTCTGTGCAGGTGTTGCAAAAGTCGTTCGTACGCTTCCCGGAAGCCTAATAACATCTTTCGCTTCGAAGCCTTCGCCCTCGACTGGGGCTGCAATCGAGATATTGACATCAACCGATGTGACTTTGCATCGGCCGATTCTCTTGCCTTTGCTCTTGGCAAGGACTCGACCGGGGTTGTCAGGGTCCATGATCACGTGCCCAGCGGTGTAAACCTCGAACTCGTCACCGACCTTGATTCCCGACCTCTGGCCCACATTCAGATAGAGCTGCTTACCCTCGCCCTCGTCGTCAACGACGTCGGCGACTCGGCCCTCCCAAGGCTTGCCGTCCATTTGCCTACAAATGTAGTAGACGGCCTTATCGATGGCGAGTCGTGCCGCCTGACCCAAAGAGCTGTTCGTGAAAGTATCGTTGTTGAAGTGCAGCTTGCTCATGTCGAGCTGGATTTTCGTTTCCTTCGACTTGACGGAGCCCGTCGCTTTCTCGGAATCATAGATCTCACCCGTCGAGGCATCATAGAGCCTAACGTCGATCGTGACCGTCGAAGTCGTGGAGCTTTGGCCAAAGCCGAATCCCGACAGTAGCCCGGCTGCCCCAGACCCCGAGCCTGAGTACGCGAACTCAGTCACTGCCCCTCTCACAAGAATCTCTGCGCCCAGCATGTTGTTCGCCGCGGCCCTGGACTGCTCGTTGACACCCGCTTGTGTCTGTTCCTTTTGCATATCCTGGACTCCTAGGTCGGATCGCTCAAGTAAAACAAAGCGGTTCGTCTTCGAAAGCGCCGTCACCAACATCTCTTTCAATCCCGTCCCGATGTCGGTTGGCGGGTTGACCGGTTGAATTGAGATCGTCTGCTGTGTTCCCTGTTGGCTTCCATCGGGCGACTGCGTCTGCACCACCTGCGTGTTGATTTGTGCCCCGCCTTGCCCAGCGGCGGTGACTTTGATCTCCAAGTCCTGGACCGCGATCCTCTTCTTGGGGCCCACGTAGATCGGAAGTTGGTCGATGACGCTGCTTTCCTTCTTGACCTCTTTTTGATAGGCGGGCACTGTCGCTGTCTCGACAGATGCTCCGGGATGAAGGACGAGGTTGATTGCTAGTAATGCGGCTATGTTCATAAACTCTCCAACTCATTCGGACGGCGCGTCCGCTGTTGGGTTACGAAAATTGACGAGTTGCTCCCCGGGAGTGTAACACACTCTTGGTCCTGAGGGAAGACCGGCTTTGCAAAGGCTGTAAAATCCCTCCTTAAATTTAAGCCAGGCTGTCGGTCGGGGCTTGACATAGGTTCGCCGGTGGCGCATACTCGCTCAAATAAGGCTCCGCCAGCCATTCAATTTGTTGCAGAGGGCTTCACTGCTTAAAGGATTGATCTCAAAAATGACTCGAACACTGAATTATGCTTTCGCGACCGTAGTCGCCTGTTCCTTGACCGCCTTTTTGGTCGCTCAAGGGGGGGACAGTTTTCCCGACACGCCGGCCAACCATTGGGCATTTGAAGCTTTGGCCAGGCTGAAGAAGGACGGAATTCTCGTCGGGTACCCGGATGGCCTCTATCGAGGCGGCAGGCCCGCGAGCAGATATGAGCTTGCAGCGGCGGTTCATTCGGCCTATTTGAACCTCAAGAACCGTTCCGATGGTTTGAGCACACAGGCTCAGTCACTCAATGACAAAATCGCCGCCATGAATGGCGTGTCTAAGGCGGACCTGGATGCCCTGAAGGCTTCTCTTGCCGCTACGCAAGCGCAAGTCGATGGAATGAAAGGGTACCGAGACGACATTGACGGACTTAAAAAAATGGCCGATGAGTTCCAAAAGGAACTCTCCGCAATGGGCGTCGACATTGAAGGCGTCAAGAAGGATCTGAACTCTCTGGATTCCAGGGTGACTGCTCTCGAAAAGAGGAAACTTCCCGTCGACATCCGAGGGACGGTGGACACCCTGATGCTGGGTGGTTACAGCTCGGGCAATGTCTTCGGAGTAACGGTCGATGGCCGACCGACCGGAGTTGGACGCGGCGCCTATGGCCCAACAAGCTCGGATCTGGATACGGCAGCCCACGTCGGCATCACGAGGGATCTCACGGTGATGCACGAGATCTCTCTTACCCTCACCGACAATTTGCACGCAGATCCGAATTGGCGAGTTGTTGCCGTCACCGGGAACATGCTTGGCAGCGGCACAGATTCTTCGTCGCACATTGGTTTCGGCAGCCAGTCCGCACCTTCTCCCAGCATTCCCTTTTCCGAAGCCCCACAGTCTCTCTATATCCAAAACGCTTCGGCGAAATTCGAAGGCAAAATCAGCTCTTTCCCGTACCGGGTAGAGATGGGTCGGTTCGACCACCGAATCACGCCTTACACGTTCCAGCGACCAGATACCACGCCCTATTTTGTGAACGACCGTTGGGATAATGGAGCTTGGGGCATGGACGGCGGGGTCGTCAAATTTGGCACCGGCGCCAAAACCGTCAACTTCTTCGTGGGCAGGACGGGCACCAGCACGACGGTCGATCCTCTGTTTCCTCAGTTGATGACGGCGGGGAGCGCCCAACCCCTCTACATTGACCGTGAGCGGCCGGTCGGCCTGACAGGAGGAACTGTCCTTCCGATCAACAATGTCATTGGCGCCGATATGCACTTGCCGTTGCTGAAGAACGGTGAGTTCACGATGGCTTACGTGATGTTGAAGTCAGACACCATTGATCATAGCTTTGGCTTTGGCCTTAACGAAGGCGCAAATGGGGTGAACGTCTTTGGCGCTTCATTCCACGTCACCGTGGCGGGTTTCATCCCTCTCCATGGCAGTTTCGCAAAGACGAACATCGTCCACAACGGGACCACCCTCATCAGCCGCGACAACAATGCCATCGAGCTTGGAATTTCCGGCAAAAAGGGTGCGTTGGGCCTCGACGCGGGATACCGTGAAATCGGCCCGAACTTCGGCGCTCCGGGGGATTGGGGTCGCATTGGAATGTGGTGGAACCCCACCAACATCAAGGACATCTTTGTCACTCCATCGATCTCGGCTGGTTCATGGGTGTTGGGTGCCACAACACACTTCACTTCCGGACTTGGCAAAGCGGGCGAGGGCCCTGACTTCACAGACGGAGGCAGCCCTCTGGGTCCTGATGATCACGATAATAACGTCGCCTTCACGTTGACTCACAAAATGGCTGGCGGAACGCAGGCGCTGATCGGGATGGAATCCGCCGATTGGAAGCTCAAGGATCGCGGAGACTTTGGATTCCAGGGTGGCACTCCAAAGGAGCGCTGGTACGATTTCGGACTCTCAATGTCGAAGCAGAACTCGACATTCTCAATCCTGTATCAGATCAGCGACTACAGCAGCAATGGGGTTAACGGCTGGCAGCCTTTCGGGTTCAATGGCAACTTCTCTGAACAAACGACGGCGCACGGTGGGTTGGTCACAACTCAGTTCACTTCGAAATTCTAATCTCTGAGTGATCTAAAGACGGGCTCGGCAGGTTTCCGCCGAGCCCGTCTTGCTTTGAATCAGTTCGTGCCGAGGTGCTGTTCGTCGACGATCGCCGAAGCAGGAGTCGGGGGCGGCATGGCGGCGATCATCTGAGGGTAATGCCCGAGGTCCAGTTCATCAAGCGCCTTGTCGATCGCCTCCAGTTGCAACCTCGCCTCGCCAAGGGCTTCCAAGAATTCGTGACTGCCCAGTTCGGGCGACTTGCCTACGAGCCGGTATCCCAACATCTTCATCCGCAAAGTGTCGACTGTGGTCATGAAGACGGCGCTTTGGGCCTCAGTCCTTTGGACGCCTGCCATCACACCTGCGTACTGCTGCCGATATTCGGCAATGTTCTTATCGGCAATTCGATAAAGCTCTTGGCTTTGGGGGTCGCCGCTGCCGGCCGACCAGACTGAGGGCTGCGCGTAGAACTCCTTTTCTGTTTTGTGGACCTCCGTAAAGATCGTGTCGGCGCGCCTTAGGGCCACGTACAAGGCTTGAGCCACGCCGCGAATGGTTCGAGGCATCTCGGACAAATCCGCCACATGAGACTTGCGCATCTTCTTCAGAACTTCTTCAAAGCGGGCCAATCGATCTCGACACGCATCCCACATCTGTTCGTGACGCTTCCCTTGGAAACGTTTGCGCACGCTTTCGTTGTAGGCCGTCATGACGATCGGCGCAAGGGCAAAGGCTACGCTTGGGAGGGACAATACTCGCCATGGCAAGTTGCTGAAGAACGCGTAAACCGAGAACCCCAGAATGAAATATGCGGCGACCCGCCAAGGCGACAAAATCTCTTTGACGAACAGCGCGATGTCTTGTTTGCGGATGTCGTCCATACCGTCACCTTACGGTACCGGGGGCCTTTGCGTGGCATCCGGCAATGCTTGTTCCACCGAATAGGCAATCCTAAGCAACTTTTCGTCTTGCATGGGGGCGCCCATGAGCTGAAGTCCAACGGGCAAGCCTTCGGAAAATCCGCAGTTCAATGAGATCCCTGGGTTGCCTCCCATATTGGCGGGAATGGTGCAATAGTCAAGCAACTTAAGCGCCATAGGATCATTCATCAGCTCGCCCAATTTGAAAGCTACCGTTGGACTGGTTGGCGACAAGACCACATCACACTCCTGAAACACCCGATCAAACTCTTGTCGCATCAACGATCGCACCTGCTGAGCTCTTACATAATAGGCGTCGTAGTAGCCGGCGGACAGCGCGTAGGTGCCGATCATAATGCGTGTCTTGACCTCGTGACCAAATCCCTCGGCACGAGTCTTCTCGACGACGCCGACGTGGCCGTCCTTGGTTTCCGCTCTTGGGCCGAACCTCACTCCGTCAAATCGGGCAAGGTTGCTGCTGGCTTCGGCTGGCGCGATGATGTAGTAAGTCGTGACGCCGTACTGGATGCTGGGCATTGAAACGATCCTGAACTCCACGCCCTCGCGTTTCAGAGCCTCAATTGCGGTCTCAACTCGAGTTCGAACTCCAGGCTCGTTTGCCTCAGTGAACAATTCTTTGGGTAAAGCCACCTTCAGGCCCTTTAGACTGCCGGACTTCAAGTCATTCGTCTTGATCCTTGAGTCGGGTAGCGACGTTCCGTCCAGAGGATCATGACCAGTGATGATCTCAGCCAAAAGCGCCGCGTCTGCCACGGTCCGCGCGAAAGGGCCGATTTGGTCCAGGCTGGAACCGAACGCGATCAGGCCGTAACGCGAACACCTTCCGTAAGTCGGCTTAAATCCAACCACACCGCACAATGCGGCGGGTTGGCGTATGGAGCCGCCCGTGTCAGAACCTAGGGACAATGGCGCGAGTTCAGCCGCGACCGATGCCGCAGAGCCGCCCGAACTGCCCCCCGGTGACCGCTCCTTGTCCCAAGGGTTTTTCGTCAACTGGTACGCGCTATGCTCTGTGGATGTACCCATCGCGAACTCGTCAAGGTTTGTCTTGCCGAGTATGGGCATCCCAGCCGTTTTGAGCTTCTCAACCACAGTCGCGTCGTAGGGTGGAACGTAGCCTTTCAGGATTTTCGATGCGCAGGTGGTCTCGACGTCCTTGGTCGATAGGTTGTCCTTCAACGCAATCGGGACACCCGTCAGAGGGCCCGCATTGCCTTGGTCGATCAGTTTCTGTGCAACGCATGCCTGATTCAACGTCCACTCGGGATCGGTTTTCAGAAAGCATCCGTATTCCGCGTCCAAATCGGAAATGCGGTCCAGAAAAGCCTTGGCGACTTCCACGGCCGAGACCTTCTTCTCGGCAAGTTGAAGGGCCAGTTCGGCCGCGGTCAGTCTGGTTAGCACGGGGCCGTCAATCCTCAATGATCGTCGGTACGACGAAAAGTCCGGCCTTGGTCATCGCCGAGTTCTTGAGCGCATCTTGTCGGGAGAGACCCAGCCGCGCCGCATCCTCGGCCCACACGTTTCGCAACGCAATGGCGTGCGACTGCGGCTCGATTCCGCTCGCGTCGATGGCCTGTATGTCGGCGAAGTGGCCAAGCAGAGCGTTCAACTCCCCTTGTAGGGCGAGAACCTCCGCCTCGTCCAGTTCAAGGCGCGCCAGTCGTGCGACGTGGCGAACCTCTTTGAGGGAGATGGACATGAGGCTTTGATTTTAGCACAGGGACTGTCGGAGTCCTAGGTCGAGGATCTTCAGGAATGGCGCGCCGCTGTCGCAACCCCAAGGGACGTCCCGAGGTAAGTTGAATCAAGCTTGACTCAACTCGGCATCATCGTCGGACCCAAGAGCCGCGGCTCCAATATGCTGGCCATTGCTGAAGCCTGTCGCGATGGGCGACTTGCGGCCGAAGTAAAGGTTGTCTTAGCTCCAGCCGACGAGGGAGAGGGACTCTTGAGAGCCAGTGCCCTGGGGCTGGGAATTCAGATGGTGCCTCCTGGCGACAGGTACGGCGAGCGGCTCCTGCACGCTTTGGAAGGCGTCGATGTGATTTGCCTGGCGGGTTTCTTGAGGTTGCTGCCAAGCGAAGTCCTTCACCGCTTCCCGGATCGCATTCTGAACATCCACCCCGCTCTGCTTCCACAGTTTGGGGGCAAGGGCATGTACGGCTTAAAGGTCCACGAGGCCGTACTCGATGCAGGGGCCTCTGAGACTGGTTGCACCGTCCACTTGGTGACCGAGGCTTATGACGAGGGCAAGATCTTGCTCCAAAGGAGATGTCCGGTGGCGCCTGGGGACACCGCCGAGACTCTTGCCGCACGAGTGCTCGAATTGGAGCACGGGGCCTACGTCGAGGCCCTAAGGAGTGTCATCTTTGGCGCAAGCGTCTGAAACGAGGATTCATTCGCCTGCCATGCGTCGCTTCGGGATCCCTTTGCTGAAGCTGGTCTTTGGCCTCCTGTTCCTGGTCTTGGGCCCAATCGTCACAAAGGGCAAATATCGCGTACCCAAAGCGGGTGGCGTTCTCATCCTGTCAAATCACCTCGCCGACGTCGACCCGTTCGTGGTTCAGATCGCCTGTCCGCGCGCCGTCCACTTCATGGCGAAGAGCGAACTCTTCAACGGGTTTCTCGGCAAGATCCTGCGCTTTTACAGTGCGTTTCCCGTCAAGCGGGGCGAGCCGGATAGAGCGGCCATCAAGACTTGCGTGGGCCTTTTGCAGGCCGGCGAGGCCGTCTGCGTCTTCCCGGAGGGGGAATTGAGCCAGCATGGGAGCCTTTTGCCGCTTAAACCAGGCGTTGCGTTGATCGTCCGCATGGCAGGGGTTCCCGTTATCTGTCTTGGAATCAGGAATTCCAATAAGGTGATGCCGTATGGGTCGATGATTGCTCGCCCCTCATTCTGCACACTTCCCTGCAACTGGGGAGAACCTCGGGAATTCAGTCGAGAATCTTCGGCCGAAGAAATCATGAGTTGGGCTGAAGGTCAGCTCAGATCGTTGAGCGACGGCGAGCCGTATTAGCCCCAGTCGTCTGCCAACGAACATCCAATTCCGTCATAATCCTTTCGATGCAAGACAGGCCGAGTTGGGACGCCTACTTCATGCAGATCGCGCATCTGGTGAAGACGCGGGCGACGTGTCCACGGCGATCGGTTGGTGCCTTGCTCGTGCGTGATAAGCGCATTCTTTCCACAGGCTACAATGGTGCCCCGCGTGGGTTGCCCCACTGCCCGGAAGACGGCCCTGAAAACGATTGGCCGAAGGGCTGTATGTACGCGAATCACTGCATCCGCTCTTTACATGCGGAGCAAAATGCGCTCCTGCAAGCGGCCCTGATAGGCGTGCCGTGTGAAGGGGCAACCATGTACGTCACCTGTCAGCCCTGCAACTCCTGCGCAAAGATGATCATCAATGCCGGCATCCGGCACGTCATCTATGAGGGGGACTACCCAGACGAGTTTTCAAAGGAGCTCTTCCGGGCAGCGAACATCGAAGTGCACCGATATCGAAACGGCCTCTTGGAGAAGCTGGAGTTCCTTTCGTGACCTTCTGGGCGATTGCGTCTGCCGGTCAAGGGCGACTCCTGCGCGAAGTTCTTCTTACGGGTGCGCTTGCCGTGCTCGTGAGTTGGTTGCTCACTCCGCTCGTTCGCAGGCTTGCCATCAGCCGCGGCGCCGTTGACGATCCCAAGGCCGATGACCGTAGGGTTCATACCGAACCAACTCCACGTTGGGGCGGCTTGGCCATTTATGGCGGAATCGTCGTCGCCCTTGCCGTCGTATTGCCACTGGCATTTCCCCACAAGCCATTCCCTCTGTATCTCATTGGAATGGTCGGTTTAGGGGCTCTCGTCGTCGTCATGGGCGCGTTGGACGATTTGTATCAGTTTCGTGCTTCAATACAGGCGTTATTTCTCCTAGGGGCAGGCGTCGCAATCCAATTCATGTTTGACCCGGTGGGACGAGTGCAGATTGGGAGCGTGGGGCTCCCATTCGCCAATGACCCAGCTACAGCGCTTTGGGTTCTTCGTGGTGCGGCGATCCCGATCACGGCCATTTACATCTTCATCGTCAGCAAGACGATGGACACCATCGATGGGATCGACGGTCTCGCGGCAGGGATTGCGACCATCGCGGCCGGCACTCTGTCCATCATTGCCGCCTACGGGGGCCAACCACGAGTCGCAATCGTCGCCGCCGCCATTGGCGGGGCGGCCATCGGATTCCTTCGCCACAATTTCAATCCCGCGAAAATCTTTATGGGAACCGGTGGCGCTCAATTGCTAGGCTTCATGCTTGCGTGCCTCAGCATCGTCGGCGCCCTGAAGACCGCAGCTGCGGTCGCCCTCATCGTGCCTGTACTCGCCTTTGGAGTCCCAATCTTCGACGCGACGTTCGTGGTCATCCGTCGTATCGCCAGCCACCAACCCATCACCCAAGCAGACAAACGACATCTGCATCACACGCTCCTGGGTCTTGGGCTGTCTCAACGACAAGCGGTCTTGGTGCTCTATGCCGCCGCCGCGATGCTCTCGGGCGTGCTTTTGTTCTTCGCCATCAAACGCCATGGATAAGCCAAGAATCGCGTGTGTGGTCGGCACCCGGCCTGAGGCGATCAAGGTCGCCCCCTTGGTGTTGGAACTTCGGCGCTACAACAGCGCTGAGACCTTGCTAGTTTCGACTGGGCAACACCGAGAAATGTTGGACCAAGCGCTTGGTGCGTTCGGCTTAACCCCCGATTTGGATCTTGACATCATGCAACACGGTCAAACGTTGGCGGAAGTCACGGCTCGTGCGCTCTCTGGTCTGGACGACCTCATTCAGAAGACTCAGCCAAATTTCATCCTTGGGCAAGGCGACACGACAACAACCTTCGTCGCGGGCCTAGCATCCTTTTACCGCAGAGTCCCTTTCGGGCATGTGGAAGCCGGTTTACGCACTCCGACCATTGACAACCCATTTCCCGAGGAATTCAATAGAAGAGCGGTTGGACTGATTGCAGACATGCACTTTGCGCCGACGCAATGGGCGGTTGACAACCTGATCTCGGAAAGGAAGGATCCCAAAACGATCCATTTGACGGGAAACACGGGTGTCGACGCCGTGCTGCTCATGGCCAGCCAGTCGAAAGAAGCTTGGTACCCAGAACACACTGGTAGCGTGGTTCTCCTGACCACCCATCGTCGGGAGAATTGGGGTGAGCCGATGCGCGACATCGCAGACGCGGCCAAATCCATCCTTGAGCGCTTTCAAGACGTTTTGCTTGTGGTTCCCATGCATCGCAACCCGCAGGTGCGGGCACTGCTTTGCTCGGTTTTGGAGGGCCACCCGAGGGCTCGACTGATCGAACCGCCCGACTACGACAAATTCGTCGCCCTGATGAAGCGCAGTACCCTTATTCTTTCCGATTCCGGCGGTGTCCAAGAGGAAGCCCCCGCTTTCGGGATCCCGGTACTGGTGCTTCGCGACACCACCGAGCGTCCGGAAGGTGTGACCGCCGGCACTGCCAAATTGGTTGGCACCAACAAGAGCCAAATCGTCGAGGAAGCGAGCGCCGTACTGCGGAGCGAGGACGCCTACCGGGCGATGGCACACGCGGTCAGTCCGTACGGGGACGGCCGGGCGTCACAGCGGATCAGAAACCTGGTTTTGACGAGTCTCGGAATCGAAAGCCCTGAGGTGGCATCATGACCGGTTCGCAAGGCTTAGGTCCAATGCTCAGCATTTCGTTTGACATGGAGGTCAAAGATTGAATTTCGTCCAAGCAATCATCATGGGCATCGTCCAGGGACTCACAGAGTACTTGCCGGTTTCCAGCAGCGCCCACTTGCGGTTGACACCGGTGGTCTTGGGTTTTGAAGATCCGGGTGTGGCGTTCACGGCGGTCATTCAAATCGGAACAGTGGTTGCAGTGCTCGTCTATTTCTGGTCCGACCTGAAGAAGGCATTCCTTGCATGGTTGGGGAGTTTGTCAGGAAGAAATGACCGTTCCACCCCCGAGGCGAAGATGGGCTGGGCCGTCTTAATCGGTACGATTCCCGCCGTCGTCTTCGGATTGCTGCTTCAGCACAGAATTGAGACGTCTTTCCGAAATCTCTACATCCTTGCCGGCGGCATGATTGTCATGGGAATCGTGATGTACGCGGCGGACCTATGCGGCAAGAAGAACCGCAAGCTCGATTCGGTCGTGGCACAGGACGGACTGATCCCGGGTCTCTTTCAATGCCTTGCGCTGGCACCCGGTATGAGCCGCAGCGGAAGCACGATCACTGGCGCTTTCCTTCTCGGATTCGATCGTGAGGCAGCAACGCGTTTTTCGTTCCTGTTGTCGGTTCCGAGCGTCGCCGGTGCGGGCATTTACGAGCTGATCAAACATCGCGAGGAGTTGCACAACACGGGTACCGCTACCCTCATCGCGACCGCGGTTTCTTTCGTCGTAGGCTACGCCACCATCAAGTTTCTCATCACGTGGGTCTCGAAGCACGGTGTCGCCGTGTTCACTTTCTACCGTTTGTTGCTCGGCTCATTTCTACTTGTCCTTCTCCTAAAGGGCACGATTTCCCCTATGGCAGGCGCTGAGGATCAGCCGGGCAATGCCCCCGCGGCGATGGCAACGCGATAATGTTCTGGAAAAGGAAGCCGCCGACAAGCGCTAGACCCGAATGGATGATTGTGGGATTGGGAAATCCTGGAGCCGAGTATTCCGGCACTCGGCACAACGTGGGTTTTGACGTCATCGATCTGCTTGCGCAAAGGGTTCGTGCGAAGCTTGACCGCGGCAAACACCGGGCCCGTGTCGGTATGGCCAAGGTTGGTGATGCCACCGTGCTGCTTGTGAAGCCGTTAACGTACATGAACCTCAGCGGGCAGGCCGTGGCGCCTTTGGCCCGTGAACATGGATTACCGGCTGAACGCATTCTTGTCATTGCCGACGACTTAGATCTTCAAGTTGGCCGCGTGAGACTGAAGCCGAAAGGGGGCTCGGGGGGGCACAACGGGCACAAGTCCCTCATTGCTTCTTTGCGCTCCGATGAATACCCTCGCATCAAGATCGGGGTTGGCAAGGCAGACGGTAGTTCGACGATTGATCATGTGTTGGGATCCTTTGATCGCGAAGAACTGGCGTTGATCAAGTCTGCCAAAGGGCTCGCCGTTGACGGCTGCATCGCGGTGGTGGAGCAGGGCTTGGAAAGGGCCATGACGGTCGTAAATCTTCCCTCGACCGATTAGCTGAGTGTGACCTTGATCACCTGTAATAGGCGATCATATGTGCGAAGTAGAAGAGCGCATAGAATGCAATCGCCAACCAGGTCCCCTGCTCCGCGCTCTTGGGATTACGTTGCCTGACCAGTTCCAGCAACAAAACCGGACCAACAAGAAAGAGCAACTTGCCACCGACAAATCCGGTGGATCCCGTCATTCGAGCGAGCCCATTGAAAATCGGGTTCGCCTCTCGCAACCCGTGCTGCATGAGGATGAGGGTGGAAACAAGGTCCAGCATCCCCAGCGTAACGAGGATGAAAGTGCTCAGTCGTACAGGCTTGTCTAACACCATGGTCTGCTTAATTTGAATGACGCAAGACCCAACGTCGTGCGGCGTAGGGGCCCAGGACCAGGCGCTCAGCGGATCAGCGAAGCATCAGAGCTTCGCGTCGTTCAGCGTACGTGTGATGTGGACTGAGAACGTGCATCGGGCCCGTCGAGTGTTCCCATACCGATGAGTTGCGGCTCATGTAGGCGTAATAAACGACCTGTTGGTCCTTGGTTTTCGCCCATCGGGGCTCTCCGATGCCGCTGTAGAGGATGACGAAATTGCCGGGAGCGATGAGAACGTCGTCACGAAAGAGGTGAGCGTATTGGGTAAGGTCCGATCCATCGAGCGTGCAATCGCTCATCAACATGTGTCCGCGCAGGTTCAGGCGTAAGGAGCCTTGGTTTTGCAGCAGAACGAACTCCTGCTGAGCCGATGCGTTTCGCTGGACACCCACGATGCGGATCATTTTTAAGTTGCCAACCCCCAGAGCTTTATACTGAGGGACGATGGCGCCCTGGGCAAGCGTTTCGACTTATTCGCCGATCAGCGCAATTTCGGGCAACTCTTCCAACTCAGCTTGGCGTCGGTCGAAAAAGTGTAACGCGAAAGCGATGGATTTTTCGCTCATTGTGCAAAACTCGCGCTTAATTTTTGCGCGCCTAAGCAACGGCACGTTGGCGAGTAGAACTTTCCTGTAATCGATGGCGAATTGCTCCGCAGCGGCGTTCAGCATCTGCTCCAAAGGGCAACCATACCGAAACAGGCGCAGCGTGACACCGACTGGCTGGTAGGCCAATTGGCCGACGATCGCAGGCACCCCTTGATCCGCGTGGAATGGCAATTTGTGCCGGACGCACTGCAGTACGTGCTCCTCAACGATTTCCGGCCATGCTTGGGCCAACGCGATCGCGCCCCGCTCCTCGTCATCGTCCGCCGTGCTCAGCAGTAAATCATGCGTCGCGGCAGCACCGATGAGGCCATAGCGCAACGCCAAACCCAACAGATACGCGGGCGCGCGTAAACTGCCCATGGCGGGAACGCGGTACTCCGCACATCGGAGCGCCTGCATATACCCAACGTCTGCCTTTTGCTCAATCGGCTTCATCGCTGTCCATCTGCAAAACAGAGCGCCTCAATAGAAGTCGCCAACTGATAAACCCAAAATTCAGTCCCGGTTCATTCCTCGCGCCAGGTTTTTGCCCGCCGTGCTCAAAACACTTACTGCAACCACTAAATCGCGAGGACTAATTCCTTTGACCATCAATTCTTCCGCTTCGTTCACGGCTTGAAGAGTTTCAGTCATTTTTTTCGCCCCACGATCAGTTATGACAAGTGTCTTGGAACGTCCGTCAGACTCGCTGGCCACCTGTTCGATCAGACCCGCCTTGACGGCAAGTCTCACCGCCTCAGTAAGGGACGGAGGTGTGATGCCGAGTCTGCGCGCGACGTCCGCCTGCGAAGCTTGACGGCCCGCGGTGCGAACGCTGGTCAGCAACTCAAACATGCTGAAGGTCAGCCCCAATTCCTGCAGCTTGGGTTCGAGCGCCCGTGCGGTGAGTTCTGCAAGAAGGGAGGCTTGGCCGGACAACGAGTCCTTAATTGTTTTTCCGGCGCTCATTTCCATAAGGCTACCTAATCAATGCCCCTGGTTCAATGGTGAGCAGAGGGCGGAACAACATTCGCTGACCCGATCGCAGTCTGGGTACACACACGCATCCTTCGCCGCGACGTTCGATGAGCGGCGCGCACTATCTCTTTAATGCCTAACTCTTAGCTAGTAAGAGTTTTCCACATAGCTTGCCTGATTTGAACCTGGTCTGGTGTCATTTTACCCACAGGTTTTCCCCAATTCTTTGTGGAAAAAAACTCAAAAAAGCTCTTGGATTTACGCATTAAGGCGATGTACTATGTTTCTGTCAGACGGAAAGCCGAAGGCAAAGAGCCTGTGGACCGGGAAACCGGGAAACGGAAGGCACTCTCAGCGGAAAGCCGGAAAATCTGATAAAGCGCCAGGCGAAGAACTTTCGCCAACGATCCGCAAGGACCGGTCCGAGCAGTATTAAGATCGCTCGACGCGCTTTGACCAATCGCGACCTTGAGGGAATCCTTGGACCTTAGAGTCCCTTGAGAGTAGCGCCGCGGAGCCAAGTGTGTTCGCGGTGGCAACGAGCGGTCAGGCAAGTTGCTCCCTTGGCGGGAGAGATGACAAAGGAAACCGCCAAGCGTAGAGCGAGGAATGTCATCGTTCCTCGTTTCGACCAACAAGCCAAATTGTCTGGCGAAAGGTCGCACGCAGATTCGCAAGAGTCGGCCGCGAACTGAAACCAGACAACTCCGAGCGGAGCACCTCGCAAGAGGATATCCGCCAGGGGTTTTGGAATTGGCGTCGCTTCGGGCCTCGGCTCGGAGCGGCGCCTCTTCCTTTTAAATGCCGGCAACTACACCCGCAAGTCAAATTCTCGACCGCATGCGATAACCGATGTGGATCGTAAAATCCGGGCCGATGTTGGCGCCTTCAGGCCAGGTTCCGCTGAAGAGGTCTCGGTCTTCGCTGAAGCTCAACTCGAGCATTCTGCCCTCGCCAAGCTTGCGCTGATAACCGAGCGTCACCAACCGTTGACTTGCGTCCGAACCAGATACGCCCGTCGTGATGGGCGAGGCTTCGCTTTGCCATTGCACAACCCAGTTGTCGCGGGAATTGGGCTGCCATGCGAGCGCGAGGGATTCTTGATCGATGAGGCCACGGACGCTCTGTAACGCGTCGCTGGGGCTCTGGGCGACGACGGCGGCCATCGCGTAAAAGCTCCACTTGCGTTTGAGAGCCTGGCGATACTTGGCGACGAGCCCCCCGTCCAACCCGCCGCTGCCGAGAAGCCTGTGCCCGTCTCCGGTTGGAAGCTTCACCCCGGCACCGACTTCCAAACGCCGATTCACCTTTTGGGTGATCGCAAACGATGCATCCCCAACGCCGCTGGCAGAGCCGAAAGATGATCCTGGGACCTGCACGATCGACTGGCCATAAGGCTGAGAGGCCCGGAAGGAATCCTCCCAATGTAAAACGTGCTTGTGCCAAGCATCGATGATCGGGTCAAGAAAACCTCCGCCCCGGGAAAGAAGCGGCAGTTCAACCGCAACCTCGTTGCCCCCCTTCAAACCTTTGCGGTAGCGAACGAGCAGGCGCTCCGTCTCCTGATCCTCGACGACAAGCGCGGGCCCCGGCCGGGGGAGGTTGCGGGAATCGTTAGCGTTTGTGATGCTCAGGTCCCACTCACGTTGCCCCTCGGGAACTAGACCGGCGTGGGGATCAAAGCGGAAGAAGGGCAAGTCGATCGCGCGGTGGTTGCGAGTCGAGATCGGTCCGAAATCTTGCGCGGCGACGACAGTGGTGGTCGCGGTGAGAATGATGAGAAGGGCGCGACGCATCCCGAAACGGTACCCCGGCTCGCCCCGAACGCTGGCCTCCTAGGCGAGATGAAAGAGATAGGCTGAGAGAGGCGACCCCACAATACCCTTACGTGAACTTTGACATCGCGATCGTAATCAACGATCCGATAACGGAGCCGAGCACGACCAGCCATTTATTGTCGTGTTCGAATTCAAACAATGAGTAATAGGCGAAGTAAAAGAAGCAAAGCAAGCAGGCGAAGCCCTTCCAAGCCGCCGACTTAAAGGCATCGATTAGAATGCAGATCGAACAGGCAGCTCCAATGAAGAGAGCGAGAAGACCCAGAGTCTGTAAAAGGGTCGACATACGATAGGGTCGATCCAATTCGTGCGCGCGTTGCAAAGACGGGACTTTGGCCCCGCGCCCCTTGTCAGGAAACCGTGACGACCGCCATGGCGCTGCGACGCTCGTAAACCTTCCCGAGCAACGCCTGGTGCTCGGGTCGTTTCAACCCGGGATCGGCGGCGACCAACTTCATCGCGGCCTGCCGGGCGACCTCAAGCATCTTCCCGTCCAAGACAAGGTCGGCGATTTTAAAGTCCAAATTTCCACTTTGCTTGGTACCCGCGAGTTCGCCTGGGCCGCGCAAACGCAAATCCTCCTCCGCGATCTTGAAACCGTCGGTGGTTGAGACGATGGCGTCCATCCTGGACCTGGCGTCGTCGCTCTTGGCGTCCGCGATGAGAATGCAGAAGCTTTGGTGGGCACCGCGGCCCACACGTCCCCGCAACTGGTGAAGCTGGCTGAGACCGAAGCGGTTTGCGTCTTCGATCACCATCACACTGGCATTCGGCACGTCCACGCCGACTTCAATGACGGTCGTGCTCACAAGTAGGTCGGACTCGTGCCTACGGAAAGCCTCCATCGTGTCCTCCTTGTCCTTTGATTTCATTTGGCCATGGAGAAGCGCTACACGATCATTCGCGAATTCGCCATGCTGGAGCCGGTACTGCAAGTCCTCGGCGGCTTGGGCTAGCATCTTCTCGCTCTCGCTGACCATTGGACACACGAAGTACGCCTGCCTTCCCTGCTCAACCAGTGCTTTCACGCCCAAATAAACGGCTTCTCTTTCTGACGGTTGCTTCCAATGGGTTTTTACGGGCTTGCGGCCGGGAGGCAACTCGTCGATGACGGAAAGGTCTAAGTCACCATAAAGGGTCATCGTCAAAGTTCTCGGGATTGGGGTAGCAGTCATTACGAGCACGTCGGGGTTGCCTACGCCTTTGTCTCTAAGAGCAGCGCGCTGCAACACACCAAACCGATGTTGCTCGTCGATGACGACGAGCCCGAGCTTGGCAAACCTAACTCCCTCTTGGATCAGGGCGTGAGTGCCGATGGCGACATGAGCTGCGCCTGACTCCGTCCGTTCGATCGCCTTTTTCTTCTGGGTCGGCGTTTGCTTCCCAACCAGCAGCGCGACCTCAATGCCCAGCGGCTCAAAGAGGTGGACAAGATTGGCATGGTGTTGTTCGGCGAGAATTTCCGTTGGCGCCATGAGGGCCGTTTGGAACCCACAGCGCACAGCCGCCAGCATGGCGCAAGCCGCCACAGCCGTCTTTCCAGAGCCAACGTCGCCCTGCACGAGGCGGTTCATGGGATGAGGGAGTTCCATGTCTTTCCAGATTTCCCCTATGACCCTCTTTTGAGCCACGGTGAGTTCGAACGGAAGCATGCGGTGGATTTGCGTCCAAAGCGGCTCGGATTCCCGCAGTTCTTCGTTGATTTCCTCGAAAAGGTTCACCCGTTGCGTATCCTCTACGTGGGCTGCGTTGGGAGACCAGTCAGTTGTTGCTTTTTGGATCTTCGAATTTGGACCTGCGGAAAGATCGCTGTGGGCCCTTGACTTTTCGTTCCGCCCCTGTGCTGCTACCCCCTGACCGTCGGGCCCTGACCCCTGATTGAGCAACCTCGACACTGGAAAAGCGATGCCAAGTTCCTGTTGCGTTTCCGCCCGCCGCATCGCAAGGGCGACCTGTAAATAAAGGAACTCTTCGAATACCAGTCGGCGCCGTGCTTCCAGGCGATCGTCTTCTGACCTTGGTTCGTGGATTTGGCGTAAACACCAGCGTAAGTCGCGCAGACCATGTTCCTTCAACATCGGCAAAGGCAACGGGTCCTCGACTGCTTCCAAGTAATCCCGGATTGCCGATTTTGCTGCCTTTCTGACCGTGACCTGACTTAGACCTTCAGTCAAGGGATACACGGGAACGATGCGAGCAAAGTCGTCGGGTTCTGACTCTTCACCGATCTTCTCCCACTCGGGGGAGTTAATTTCACAGCCCCACTGGGCTTCTTTGGCCAGTCCGTAAGCGACGATCTCACCGTCGTAGTTCTCCAGTTGTCGTCTAATCCAGGGCTGGTTAAACCACGTGAGCGCTATGTTGCCGCTCTCGTCGCTTACCATCGCCTTCATAATCACCATGCCACCTCGGCGAACGGGCCGACCTTCGAAATGGCTGACCCGGCCCTTTACAGTTACAAATTGGCCCGGTCTCACTTTGCCAATTGGAGGGATGTTTCGCCGGTCTTCATAGCGTCGAGGCAGGTGATAGAGAATGTCCCGCACCGTTTGGAGGCGAGCCTTGGCAAGGGCCTGAGCCCAGCGTGGGCCCACACCTTTGAGAAATTGGGCTTCGGTGTCGAGGGAACGTATCGGCATAGGCATTTACACAGACGTACGACTGGTACTCTTAGAAGTATGCCGGATCACAAACCGGGTGGAAACGAGCCGTCGGAAGAAGAGTTGGAAAGGCGTTTTCAAGCGTTGCTGGGCCCAAGCGACGACGGGGATCATTTTCACGTCGCAGATTCGGACCAGCCGGACCAAATCGATGACAAGTTCAAAGCGATCGACGAGAAGATTCATCTGATTCAAGCGAACAAGGATCTCCGAAACCAGGCCATCGACGACGAATTTGAAGAAAAGTTAAGAGCATTGGAGGAAAAGGCGCACCGCTCGAAAGCGATGCGCGAAGTTCAGCAACGCAAGGTCGAAACAGATCAGAGATCCAGCCAAGAGGATTCACGGGCCCTGGCGCTCGGTCTTTCCATTGCGTACACAATCATTGGTATGCCCCTGCTGGGCACCGCCGTAGGTTGGGGTGTGGACCGTCAACTTGGGACTCACTACTGGATGGGAATGATGACATTGGCAGGAGCAACTCTAGGCGTTGCGGTCGCGATTTACAAGATGAGCCACGGCGAACCGAGACCGTGATACGGAAATCCATCGTCACCTTTGCCGTCGCGGTTGGGTCCGCGGCAATTTGTATCGCCTTTCTGTTTGGGCGGCCCTCGGGAATCGGCATTTCGCTCGGCATCTTGGCCGCAAGCTTTAACTTGTGGGCAATGTGGCTCATGATCGGCGCTTTCGGCCGGATGATGAACGAGAAAATGGAGGACGACTCCGTCGAAGCGAAACGGGCACGCATCGCCTCAGCATTGATCGTTTTGGCGTTCTTTTCTAAGCTGCCCATATTCTTGGCGCTTTCGATGCTGACAAGGCACTTGGGAGACGGCGCGCTCACTTGCTTTCTGGTGGGGATTGGTCTGGTATACTCCGCGCTAGTCGGGTGGGCATTAGCGCCAAGCTATGGCCCGCCATAGTTGTGTATGGGCGAGATTTTCAACCTCAATTCTTCACTTTTGGCTGCGGCGGAAACCGTGGAGCCAGGCTATCTGGGCTTGGCCGTCTACGTGGTGCTTGTCCTTGCCATCATCTTTGGCACGATGGCGTACGCCAAGAAGGACTTGTCTGGCCGTGTGTTCAAGAATCCCATTACTCAAGCTTTCGAGCAACTCTATCTGTTCATTGAGAATATGTGCGTAGGCGCCATCGGCTCCCACGGACGCAAGTACATTCCGATGATCATGACCTTGTGGATGCTCATTTTTGTTGGCAACGTTCTGGCTCTTTTCTTCCCTTTTGCGCCCACTGCGGATCTTAGTTTCAACCTCGGCATGGCGCTGGTTTCCATCGCGTATGTTCAATACGAGGGCATGAAGTCCAACGGCGTTCTGGGCCACTTTTCACATTTCGCAGGTCCGAAGCTCGGGCTTGCGCTCATCCCAATCACTGGAATGATCTTTGTCGTCGAGATCATCAGCGAACTGATGAAGAACGTATCGCTAAGCCTTAGACTTTTTGGAAACATCCACGGCGGGCATATGGCCGTGGAAGCCATGAACAAGTTGGGAGAGGGCTTCTATATTCCCTTCGGATTCTTCTTGCTGCCGATCAAGCTTCTGACTTGCGTCGTCCAGGCGATGGTCTTCACGCTTCTCACCTGCGTGTACATTTCGCTGGTCACGCATCACGAGGAAGGCCATGACGAGAAGGGCACACACGGCGAACCCGCATTGGCAGGGAGCCACTAAACGATTTTCAGACCGCAGCACTTGAGACACGAACTTTAAGGAGGAAAGAGGAAATATGTTAGGACTAGGACTTGGTTTTGCCGCCATGGGTTGCGGTTTGGGCCTTGGTTTGATTGGATACGGCGCTCTGACGGGTATGGCTCGACAGCCAGATGCCATCGGAAAGTTGCAGGTTGTCATGCTGATCGCTTTGGCGTTCGTTGAACTTGTATTCCTGTTGACCGTTTTCGTAGCTCCCGGCGCGTTTGCGGGCAAGTAACGAGCAGTGAATTCAGCGTGCGCGGCGCTAACAAGCCCCGTGCACGTTGGATCGAACAAGTCAACACGACTGTTGAGATAGAACTTTAGATGAGTACTGAGACAAAAACATCGTCGGGGTCACCTCTTGGTGGAATCGTAATCGGCGCAATCTTAATGGTTGCTGGCGCTTACGTATCAAAGAACTACCACTTCGACTTCATTGAGAAGTTGGAGAAGCAGGGTATTCCCCTTGATCCGGGCAAGACCATCTCGGTCATCGGCGTGCTGTTGATCCTGTTCCCGGTCATCAAGAGCTTCTTCATCAGTCCTTTGGCGGAAGCGATCAATAATCGCACCACCGAGTTGGAAAAAACGTTCTCGGAAGCGGAAGAACTCCGCTCCGAAATGATGAAGATGCGAAGCGATTACGAGCAAAGGCTCGCCGCCTCAGAGGCGGACGCCCGTGCTCAGATTCAGGCCCAAATCAAAGAGGCCCAGAATCTCCGCCAGACCCTGATGGGTGAGGCGTCGGCCAAAGCCGACGAACTTGTCAAGAAGGCCGCGGTTGAAATTGAAGCGGAAAAAAATCGCGTACTCACCGACATCCGAATTCACGTCGTCGATCTAACGCTCAAGGCCACCGAGAAGGTGCTTGGCGAGAACATGGACAGCGACAAGAACCGCAGATTGGTGGCCGACTTCATCGATAAGGTGGAGGTCGTGCGCTAAGTGCATGACTCCCGCGTCGCAAGACGATACGCCAGGGCCCTGTTTTCATTGGCCCTCAAATTCGACCTCATCAAGAGCGTTGAAGAGGATCTCGCAGGCATCGCCGGGCTCATCACCCATGACGAAAAGTTCAAGCAGTTCTTGTTGAGCCCCTACGCGGGCCGGCAGGAGAAGCTGGAAATCGCGGACAAGTTGTTTTCCGATCGCGTCACTGCGTTGACCATGCAGGCCCTACGCTTGATGATCTCCAAACGACGAGAGAACGAGTTGGTCGCATTGCGGGACGAATTCATCGTCTTGCGGCGCGAGAGCCAAGGGGTGGTCTTTGCAACCATCACGTCCGCCGAGGAGTTGCCCACTGATCAGCAAAAGCAGATCGTCGCGAAGCTCGGTTTGATCACCGGCAAGTCCATCGAACCACAATTTGAGATTGATGCGCGCCTCATCGGCGGCGTCAAGATCGCTTATGGAAACGAGGTGCTGGACGGCACCCTTCGAGGAACGCTCAACGCGCTCCGAGAAAAACTCCGCCACGACGTATTGATTCAACAAGCTTAGAAACTCAGAGACAAATAAATGGCCATACGACCCGAAGAGATCACATCCATTCTTGAGCAGGAACTTTCAAAGTTCGAGCGCAAGGTAGAGCAACAGCACGTTGGAACCGTGCTCCAGGTTGGGGACGGCATTGCCCGCATCTACGGTCTACCCGACTGCCAGATGGGTGAGCTGCTCGAATTTCCTGAGGGAGTCATGGGCTTAGCTCTGAACCTTGAAGAGGATTCGATCGGCGCCGTCTTGATCGGTGACGACACCCTCATCAAGGAAGGCGACCCCGTCAAGGAATCGGGTCGCATCATCGAAATCCCCGTCGGCAACGCTTGTCTTGGTCGCGTCGTAAACGCCCTCGGCCAGCCGGTCGATGGGAAGGGACCCATTGCGAGTACGGAATTCCGCCGACTTGAGGTCAACGCCCCAGGCGTCGTTCAACGACAGCCGGTCAAAGAGCCCCTGCAGACGGGCATCAAGGCCATCGACGCCATGATCCCGATCGGCCGCGGCCAACGTGAACTCGTCATTGGCGACCGCGGAACAGGCAAAACCGCCATCTGCGTTGACACGATCATCAATCAGAAGTCGACCCATGAGCCGGGCGGATCGCCCGTGTTCTGCATCTATGTCGCGTGCGGCCAAAAGATGGCCAATGTGGCCCGCGTCGTGCAAACGCTTACTGAATACGGCGCGATGGAGTACACCTGCGTCGTCGTCGCCTCCGCCGCAGACGCTAACGCCATGCAGTATCTGGCGCCGTTCGCCGGAGCGTCCATCGGTGAATACTTCCGAGACAGCGGCAAACACGCTTTGGTGGTCTACGATGACCTTTCCAAACACGCTCAGGCATACCGAGCCCTTTCGCTCTTGCTACGTCGCCCACCGGGTCGTGAGGCTTATCCCGGAGACGTTTTCTACCTGCACTCCCGCTTGCTGGAGCGTGCGGCAAAGGTCAACGACGAACTCGGCGGAGGATCGCTCACCGCCCTCCCAATCATCGAGACCCAGTCGGGAGACGTTTCGGCCTATATTCCGACGAACGTCATCTCGATCACGGACGGCCAGATCTATCTAGAGCCAGACCTCTTCTTCGCAGGCGTCCGACCCGCCATCAACGTGGGCATCTCGGTCAGCCGCGTGGGTGGCAACGCCCAGGTGAAGGCCATGAAATCGGTCGCAGGAAAACTTAAATTGGAAATGGCTCAATATCGCGACGTGGCGGCGTTCAGCCAGTTCGCCAGCGACCTCGACAAGGCGACGCAAATGCAGCTCATCCGGGGCCAGCGTCTGACGGAACTGCTCAAGCAAGATCTTGCCACCCCGTTCAGCGTGGAAGACCAAGTCATCTCAATCTTTGCAGGCGGTAACGGCCTACTCGACAACTTGACGAACGACCAGGTCAAACCATTCGAAGACGGCCTAATGAAGTTCGTGAAAGACAAATACCCTGACGCGATCGAAAGCATCCGCACCAAAAAGTCCCTTGAGAAGGACGTGGAAGGAACCCTGCAAAAGGCGTTCGACGCGTACGCGGCGCAGTTCAAGGCAGGGAATTGAAGGAAACGCATTGAGGGTTGAATACTGCGGCGATCTACTGATCTTCGTACACCAGACTCAATACTCCGATAACTCAACACTATAAAATGGCGACTCTAAAACAGATTCGAGCGCGGATCAAGACCGCGAAGAACATCCAGCAGATCACAAGGGCAATGAAGCTGGTCGCGGCGGCCCGTTTGAAGAAGGCAACCGATCGGGTTTTTGAGGCTCGCCCTTACTCGGAGAAACTCAAAGGGCTCATGGCCTCGCTGGCTTCCGCTGGAGAACTGCCGAGCCACCCCCTTCTTGAAAAGCGCGAAGTGAAGAAAGTCGGACTCATCTTGATCACGTCTGATCGTGGCCTGGCAGGTTCATACAATACAGGTTTGATCCGCAAAGTGTCGGACACCATCGGCGCCAACAAGGCGGGATTCGCCCTCATCACTGTGGGAAAGAAGGGTACGCAGTTCTTCACAAAGCGCGGCTACGAGGTTTTGCAGTCTTTCAATGTGCCCTCCGCAGGCGCTCGTTTGGAAGACGCCATCGCGGTGACGAAGTATGCTCGAGATCAATTTGAGTCCGGCCAGGTTGACGCTATCTACGTTTGCTATGCCAAATTCTATTCCGCAATCCGACAGACACCGCAGTTGGTGAAGCTCTTGCCAATCGAAACCGAGCCTGGCGAGGCCACATCGCAATCCCTGGATTTTGAGTTTGAGCCGGATCCCAAAGGAATTCTGGACACGTTGCTCCCTCGCTACTTCCAAACTCTGGTGTGGCAGTCGCTTCTCGAAGCGACGGCCAGCGAATTCGGGGCTCGTATGACGGCCATGACAAGCGCCACGGACAACGCCGGAAAGATGATCTACTCGCTCACCCTGAAAGCCAACCGAGAGCGCCAGGCAGCCATCACTAAGGAAATCCTGGAAGTCGTCGGCGGCGCAGAAGCTCTTAAGTCCTAGTGGCGTGGAGCTGTGAACCAGCCGCTCAAATCAACCTGCTGAAACTTCAGTGCGGTCAACATGTTCATGAATTGGGGCCTGTAAGACTCCAGCAGCGCTTCCTGTCTAGCCCGGGGCCCATGAACGATGAGTGCGACCTCAAAGAAGTCGTTTCCGCGCGCTGAGACGGCATCCAGCATCATTTGAGTCGGTGCATTGCGGCGGACGAGTCGGAAATGGGTGCCGTCTACGACCACCTCATCCTCCTTTCGAACAGCTACCCAACCCTTCTGTCGCTGGGCGCTGAGCATGAGGTTCTCTGCAAGATCTTCTGTGCTCAAGTCCCTTTCTGACTTGTACTTTGACACCATGCCGTACCCAGCCGCTTTCATCAGTGCGTCACCATGCGCACTCTTGAATTCAAAGATTGTGCCCAAGGCTGGTTCGTGGGATTCCCAACCGGGGATCTTCTTGGGATACACCATTTTGTAATTCGCATGGTCGGCTGGCTCGTGCTTAACTCGGTAGAAGGCAGCCCCAAGGATGGCCAGCGGCGCGACTGTCGCAAATAAGGTTTTTCTGGTGGTCCACTGACTCGCAGATCCGCGCATATTTCCTCTCTCTATCAGGTCAGACGCGATTTCCTGCCAAAAGGCTCAATCCAGGTTCAACGTGCGATGAGGAGCTTCTTGGATCTCAGGAGATCGCTGAGCTTCTCGTCGGAAGCCCCTTGAAATGAGCGCGCTATTTGTTCCAGTTCGCTACTCTGCTGGCCCCGAATCTCGCGTCGCAGACGCCCCTCGAGGAAGCGGATCTTCTCCTCTCGCGTCTCGCACAGAAGTCGTGGCACTTCAACTGGCCTGGAATCGGGCCCAATCGCCACCATCGTCACCCGGGCCGTGTTCGTGTGACGGTTCGTGCCCTTCACCACATTCTCCGCAAACACCTCGATCGTCACTTCGATGCTGGATCTACCGACGTACGTCACGAGCCCTGAAAAGGTGACCAACTCTCCGACTTCGATAGGCTCATGGAAATCGACGCGGTCGAAACTGGCCGTCACACAAATCGTTCCTGCGAATCGCGAGGAGGTCGCGTACGCGGCGTGATCCAACAGGGCGAGGATTCGACCACCGAAAATGTTGCCCAAGAAGTTGGCGTCACTTGGAGTCATCACTTCGGTGATGTTCGTGCGCGTTGACTCAGCCGGCTTCGCGTTCATGCGGACATGACGATGCGGCTGAACTCATTGGGGTCCAAACTGGCGCCACCAACGAGACCTCCGTCGATGCCCTCCTGGGCAAAGAGCTCCGTTGCGTTTGAGGACCTGACGCTGCCTCCGTAGAGGACGCGGACGTTCTCCGCCACATCGGCACCCAACAATTCGGCCAGGGTCGACCGAACAAAGCGACATATTCGTCCCGCCTCGGCGGAATCGCAAGTGTTGCCGGTGCCTATCGCCCATACGGGCTCATAGGCGACGACAAAGAAATAGAGCTCCGCAGGCTCAAGTCCCTTCACGGCGTTCGCCAGCTGCCTCAGAATCACTTGTTCGGTCTGACCATTCTTCCGCTCTTCCTGCGTTTCGCCGACGCACAGAATCGGCATGATCCCTTGAAACAGGAGCTTCCGAATCTTTAAGTTGATCGTCTCGTCACTCTCACCAAAATAAGGCAAAGTCGATTCCGGCACTTCGACTTTTCCAAAGCGGCCGCGGGTTTCCGAATGACCGACGATGCAATGAGTCACGCCACAATCGGTGAGCATGGGGGCGCTGATCTGCCCCGTAAAGGCACCCGAATCCTGCCAGAAGACATTCTGCGCGCCAACCTTAACATGAGAGTCGCGCACGATTTCTCGCACTCCTTGAATGCTCAGATAAGGTGGACAAATCACAACGTCGACGTTGGACTTTGCGCTTATCATCTTCATGAAGCTCTCGACTGCCGCCGCAGCCTCCGCCACCGTCATGTTCATCTTCCAATTGCCGACGACTAACTTAGTTAACATGCCTTCTTGTATCGGGACCGCAACTATGGCCTCGTCCGGTGAATCTACTCCTTGACAATGGTGGGAACGACGGCGATCTCCACCTTCCCACGAACGGCGTTCGTGATGAGACAGTAGCCGTCCGCTTTGTGAGCCATATCTTCTATAACCTTGAGCTGTTCTTCCGTCGTGTCCGCCGCCACTCCAATCCGCGGCGTCACAGTGATGGATTTATAGACGGTCATCGCGCCGCTCTGCTCAACTTGACCAACTGCATGGACGTTCAAGCTGGTTACAGGCAACTTTCGGTTGGTTGCAATGATGCCGAAAGTCATGGAGTAACAGCTCGCGATCGCGCCCGTAAGGAGCTCCTCGGGATTCGTAGCCCCTCCCGCTCCGTTGAACTCTGGCGGCACCGCAATCGACGTCTTCGTCCCGCTGTGCTCGGCTACGAAGGATCCTCCACCCGTGAGCCCTCCGTTCCAGGTTACGTCGATGGGATACTCGTGGATGGTGGGCATGCTTCTTTTATACCCCTCTGCGCCTGTGTCTGGCTCCCTAAAGACCGCGTTTGACTTAGCCTAACCACAACCCGCATAATCCCCTCAGCACGCGCCTAAGTGAGAAGACCATGATGAATTTGCACGGGGTGGACATCTACCTCTGGACACCGAAAACGCCCGACGTTCCGAAGAACTTCGGACCCTTTGAACTTAAGTTCATTACCAACCGGGGAACCAAGGTTTACCCTCCCCCTGCTCCAGATATGGAGCTTATGGACTGGCCCCGTTGTCGCTTCCTTTCAGACACCGAAGTAACGGATTTACAAATCGACGAGCTAGTCGTTCATCTGACCAGTCTTGGCTGGAAATGGACCGCCACCCAGAAGCTGTTTAGAAAAGACGGCGTAGACCAATTCTCTCAACCGTACTGAGAACTTCGAGGAACCCTATAGCAATGGCCCACAAAGTTTGTTTGATCCGAGGGGACGGCACCGGACCCGAAATCGTATCCGCCGTCGAAACCATTCTGAAAGCCGCCAAGGTCGACATCGATTGGATCGAGGTCGAAGCCGGTCTGAAGTGCGTCGAGGCAGGCAAGCCAATCGTCCCTGATGAGACGATCGCCAAGCTCAAGGAAATCGGCGTGGGGCTCAAAGCCCCTATGACCACGCCGATCGGGAAGGGCTCCGTGTCGCCCAACGTCACTTTGAGAAAGAGGTTGGACCTTTACGCTTGCGTGCGACCCGTATTCTCTCTTCCGGGCGTACCCACACACTTCACCAACCTAGACATCGTGATTTTCCGCGAGAACACGGAAGACCTCTATGCGCAGATCGAATACATGTGCACAGAGCATGTCGCCCATTCAGTGAAGCTGATCACAGACCACGGATGTGAGCGCATCATTCGCGCCGCATTCGAATACGCACGAAAGAATGGGCGCAAGAAGGTGGTTGGAGTCCACAAAGCCAACATTATGAAAGTCGCGGACGGCATGTTCCTTCGCATATTCAAAGAAGTCGCCGCCGAATATCCCGAAATCGAAAGCTGGGACAACATCATTGACAACCAATGCATGCAGCTCGTAACCCGCTGGAACCTTTACGATGTGCTGGTCACATTGAACCTGTACGGCGACATCATGTCAGACCTTGCCGCAGGCATGATGGGCGGTCTCGGTGTTGCCCCGGGCGCGAACTTCGGCAAAAATTGTGCGCTGTTTGAGGCTGTCCACGGTTCCGCCCCCAAATACACGGGCATGAACAGAGTCAACCCGATGGCCCTACTTCTAAGCGCAATGCTTATGTTGGATCATCTCGGCGAACATAAAGCCAAGACGGAAATCGAGGGGGCGCTAACCGCGACACTGTTGAAAGGAGTCAAAACACACGATCTTGGCGGGACGGCCACAACAAGCGGGTTCGCTGACGCCGTCTCAAGCGAACTCAAGAGCTGACCAAACCGCAACGCAAAAAGAGACGTGCTGCCCGTTGGGTTGCACGTCTCGATGCGTTCACTGGGTGGCGAAGCTCGTAAAGTAAACCTTCAGGACCGGGCCATCGGCCGAATCATATCCGTCTGGGATCTTCTGCGGAATCGCATCCCTCGCGTCCTTGGAATCTTTCTCTTTGGAGTCCGCAGTCAGAATTGCATTCACGTTGCCGGCAATTTCTCTCTTGAGAGCGCTCAGCTGGCCCGCATTCTGGATGTCAGCAAGCCTTTTCGACTTCAGACAGAGGATGATGGCATCTGAAACGGCGGGCATATTCTTGTCGAGGTCTTCCTTCTTGAAGTCCTTCACCATGTGAAGCGAGATTTCTGCCTTGAGGTAGCTGCCGCCACCGGCTAGATTGACGAGAATCTCCTTTACGGGCTCAATCGTGCCCAACGATGGCGCCTCATGCTTCTTCGGTGCGTCACCACCCTTTGACTTCATCATGAAGAAGCCTCCGCCGGCGACGAAAAGCACCAAAGCCACGATCAGCGGCAACGCGTTGCCCTTCTTCTTCGCTACCTCGACGACCTCTTCCCCGGCCGCCACTTTTTCCTTAGACATCCTGTCTTCCCCCAAAGCCCTGATTTACACTCAAGTTATTCCGTATTTCGGCGGGTGATTTGAGGACCGAGGTGGTCAATCTTGCGAATTTCGTCGGGGCATCTATTCGATGCCGATACGCTTCCTGATCGACTTGCCCACTGATTCACTGCCGTGAGATTTATTCTCGGCACGAAATGCCCCGAGCCTCCTGTTCCCACTCGCATTTTCATCCACCCACTCTTTTGCAAAGGACCCATCTTGGATCCTGGCAAGAATCGCTTTCATCGTTTTGCGGGTGCCCGCGTTGATCAACTCCTCGCCCGCTCGATAGCCACCCCACTCGGCAGTGTTGCTGATTGCCTCTCGCATCCCTGCAATGCCGCGACTCACCAGCAGATCAACGATCAGCTTCGTTTCGTGCAAGGTTTCGAAATAAGCCGCTTCGGGCTGATAGCCGGCCTCGATCAAAGTGTCATAGCCCATCTTTATGAGGGCTGGGATTCCGCCGCACAAAATGGCTTGCTCCCCAAACAAATCCGTCTCCGCCTCCTCTCGAAACGTGGTGCGCATCACCATGGACCGCGAGCACCCGAGGCCCCAAGCATAACTTAACGCGATCGACTCTGCCTTTCCAGATTTGTCTTGATGGACTCCAACGAGAGCGGCTAGACCCTTCCCCGCTTCGTAAGCAGCGCGGAGACCCCGGCCCGGTCCTTTGGGGCCAACGACGACAACATCGACACACATGGGGGGTTTGATGAACCCGAAATGGATATTGAAACCGTGCACGAACAGAAGACATTGGCCTTCAGTCAACTGGCTTGCAACCTCCGCCTCATACACACCAGCCATAGTCTCATCGGGAAGTGACAGCGCGACCACGTCGCCCCTGCGGGAGGCTTCCCTAACGGATACCACTTCGAAACCGGCCCCTGATGCCTTGGCGAACGAGCCGCGCGCTGGATCAGAACCAACAATGACGCGGACACCACTGTCCCTCAAGTTCAATGCGTGGGCGTGTCCCTGGTTGCCGTAGCCGATGATCGCCACAGTTCGGGATCTGATCAAGTCGGAATCGAAATCTCCTGCCTCGAAAATGTGTGCCATCTTATCCCTTCCCAATCCTCACCGCCGACTGAATAGCATCCCATAGGCCAGGGTTGATTGACCGCTTTACGATTGAGAGTATCAGTTCCGTTTGCTCCAGGTAGCGCTTCAGCTTCTTGCCTCTCTTAGTTTGAAACGCTCCTCGAACGTTTGACAGTCGATCGGCGAGTTTCAAGCTCTGCGCATCGGGGCTCATTGCCCTGATCTCATTCAACAAAATGTCGCTCCTCAGTTGCCAAATCTCGTCCTTCGACATCCCAACGACAAACTCGTTGGTCGGTTCTTCTCTGGTGACTTCCTTGACAATTCCTGAAACACGCTCTCCGAAGCGATTTTTGACGTCCGAAAGCTTCGCGTCACCCGATTCGACGGCGTCATGAAGGGCGGCAGCGCAAAGTAGATCCTCGTCCGCCACGCCTCCCACGAAACGCAGCAACGACATGACTTCGATCGGGTGCGTCACGTAAGGCAGCGGACCGTCGCCTTCTCGCCATTGCCCCGCGTGAAGTTGCGCGGCCCATAGGACGGCATCCTGCAACCGGCTCTGTTCCATCCGATCAGTTTAGTCATACTTAGAGCCCATGGGCCGAATTCTTGCCGCCGCAGACATCGGAAGCAACACGGTTCACTTGCTCATCGCCGAAACGGACGGCAATGGCAAGACCCTCACCAGACTTGACAACCGCAGCGAATGGGTTTCGCTTGGCGAAACCGTGGCTCGATTGGGCGAAATACCCATCGACGTCGCATCTAAGTTGATTGACAATTTGCAGACGTTTAAGCGCCTCGCCAAAGCAGGCGGAGCGGAGAGCCTTTACGTGTTCGGGACCGAGGCGATGCGTGCCGCGCCAAATCACGCGGACCTTATCAAGATCATCCGGCTCGCAACGGGCCTCACTGTTGACCTCATCAGCCCCCACCGAGAAGTTGAACTAAGCCTGCGAGGCGCACTCCTTGATTCCCCAAAGGGGGTTGACTTCCTTGTGGAAGCGGGAGGCGGAAGTGTCCAAATCGCCACAGTTTCTCGCACTAACTTAGTCGAATCCGCGTCAGTTCCTATCGGCACGGGACGGCTGATTGCAGAAATGGGACTCAAGAATCCGTGCGCGGCGGGCCAAGTTGAAGCGACTCGGACCCTCATTCGCAAACGATTGGACACCCTTGGGTTTGCGCCCGGTTTCAAGTCGATGACGGCTGTCGCCAGCGGTGGCGTTGTACGGGGCCTTTGGCGCGCTCTGCACCCCGACGGCGAAAATTGTCTGCACCGTCAGGAAATGGCCTACATGGCTTGGGCAACCGCCTACCTACCCGTCACGCGCATCGCAGGGCGTTTCAATGTTAAGAATAAGCGTGCAGCTACCCTTCTTCCGGGCGCTTTGGTGTACGGTGAGCTGATGGATCGGTTCCAAATTACCGATTTGCACGTTAGCGAGTACGGAGTTCGCGAAGGCGCGATCCTCGAAATCGCAAAGGGGTCAGTTCAAGGTTGCCTCGTCTAGACGAAGAAAGCAAGATTGCGATAGGTTCCGATCGATACCTGAATCGCGAATATTCGTGGCTGCAGTTCAACAAGCGTGTGCTTGAGGAAGCGGCCAATAAGGGCAATCCCCTGCTCGAACGGCTGAAGTTTCTCGCCATATTCGAGTCGAATCTCGACGAATTCTATATGGTCCGCGTTTCGGGCCTCATCGAACAGTTTGAAGGCGGGGTCCTTGAAGCCTCACCAGATGGTTTGAATCCAAGCGAGCAGTTGGAGCTGATTTCAAAAGTCGCCTTTCCGATGCGGGTTCGCGCAGGATCGATTTTCGACGAGCATATCCACCCCGCGCTTCGCAAACGCGGCGTCTTCATTCGCAAATACGATGAGTTATCAGAAACCGTCAAACGCGAGCTGACTGAGTATTTCTTCCGCGATGTCTTCCCACTTTGCACTCCATTGATGCTGCACCCTGCCGCCACAGTGCCATTCATTTCAAATAGGAGCCTGAACTTGCTGGTTGAAGCGATCGACGAAGGAGGAGAGACCCGACTTGCTCGAGTCAAAGTTCCCACCGTACTTCCCCGAGCGGTACGCATCCCTCGCAAGAAAAATGAGTTCGTATTGCTCGAGGACATCATCGCCGCAAACCTGGACATGCTTTTTCCAGGAGTCTCAATCCATGGTGCCCACATGTTCCGCGTCCTAAGGGATGCAGACATCGAAATCCGGGAGCTGGAAGCAGCCGACCTCATCACCAGCATCGAGCAGACCCTGAAACTCCGTCGTTTCGGCGATCCCGTTCTGTTGGAGTGCAGCGCCTCCATGCCCGAGAGTTGCCGAAGACTACTTATGAGCATGCTCGCCCTTGAGGACAGTGACGTCTTTGTGACTCCTGGCATGCTGGGGCTGGAAGTGCTGTGGGAAATCGCAGCCGTCGACTTGCCGAATCTAAGATTTGCGCCCTTTGCGCCCCATCTTTCTGACCAGCTGACACCAGCCGAAAGTCTGTTCGATACCTTGAATGGTACTGACGTACTCGTTCAACAACCCTACGACAGCTTCCGCACAGTGGAGCAGTTTATTGCCTCTGCAGCTAAGGATCCGCATGTCATCGGCGTCAAGCAGACGCTCTACAGGGTTGGCGCGGAGTCTCCTGTCGTCGAGTCCCTTCTCGCGGCGGCGGAGGCAGGCAAGCAAGTGGCCGTGATGGTCGAATTGAAAGCCCGCTTCGATGAGAGCAACAACATCGTGTGGGCAAGAACACTTGAAAGGGCCGGCGTACATGTCACCTATGGATTCGCCGATATGAAGACCCACTGCAAACTGTGTCTGGTCGTGCGTCGCGATCGGGATGGCTTGCGCTCTTATGCGCACATCGGCACCGGCAACTATAACCCGGTCACGGCAAGGCAATACACGGACCTCGGACTTTTCACCTGCGATCACGACATCACGCAAGACATCAGCGAGTTGTTCAACTACCTTACAGGCTTCAGCAGGCAAACCGAATACCGCAAGTTGCTGGTGGCACCGCTGAACCTGCGTGAGGGCATCTTGGAGCGCATCAGGCGGGAGATTGCATTGCACAGGAAAGAAGGCAAGGGCATGCTGATCTTTAAGCTGAACGCGTTGGTCGATCCCGAAGTGATCGAGGCCCTTTACGACGCCAGCGAAGCAGGCGTGAAGGTGGACCTGATCTGCCGCGGCGTATGCTGTCTGCGACCCGGAGTTCCCGGCATGAGCGAAAATATCCGGGTGTTTTCCATTGTTGGACGCTTCCTTGAGCACAGCCGTGTGTACTATTTTCAGCATGGTAAGCATCCCGAGGCGCTCATCGGCAGTGCAGATTTGATGCGCCGGAATCTGGATCGCAGAATTGAAGTGCTTACGCCGGTCGAGGATTCCAAGCTCGTGACCCTGCTTCGCGAAAACGTTCTGGATGTGTACCTCAGGGACACCGAGAAGGCTTGGGAATTGGGTCCCGAAGGTTGTTACGTTCAGCGCAAGCCAAAGGCCGGAGTCGAGCCGTTCAATGCCCAGGAATACCTGATGGCGCACCCCATAACCCGTGCTCAATTCGAGCCATCAGCCCGAGGTTAGGATCCATTCGATTCAGCGACCAAAGAATTTGTTCTGCGGCTTCTCTCTGAAAGCCATCTGAATGGAATCCGGCGAGTAGGCGGCCGGTACCTCGCCGGTCCGGCAGTACATATACAAGGCCGTCTGAAAGATGACGTTGAGGCTGCTCATCACGACTGAAAGCATGAGGAAGTACAGCACAGCGCATCCTATGGCCAAGACACCTAGAAAAATCTGGCTCTGTACGAGCAGGAAAACGCCCATCACGGCGGGTACGACGCCAAGAATCATCATCACGAGCATCGCATAAGAAACGCCGATACCGAGAATGATCCGCTCGCCCCAGCTTCGTTTCAGCATTATCGCGGACTCCTTAAGAGCGTTCATGGGGCTGAGCTTCTCAATGACGAGCAGCGGAACCACAAAGAAAACCGCCACATTCCAGGCGATGCCAATGATGCCTGAAACGATCGCGCCGAGGAGTCCACTGCGCTCGGAGATGGCACGAAGGACCGTGCCCACGGTGGAGGCGATCAGCGTCCAGCCGAGAATCTGCGGGAGCCGCTCTGTCGCCTTTTGAATGCCATAACTGACCGTCGCAGGCTGGCCCTGCAGATTGGCATGGGCGCAAGCCACGAGGGCGGAGTTGAAGAAGATGATGATGAAGTAGTCCACGAAATACATCCCAAACATCAGGGAATAGTGGAGCGGGCCGAAGTTCTCTTTTCCGTGGGCCATGTCGCCAAGTGCCATCGCCGCGACAAACGGTGCGCTTGCGAACAGGGTGAAGATCGCAGAGATGATCGGGAACACGTTGAGCGAAGGGTTGCTCCGCAACACGGCCCAACTCTCTTTGGCGACGGTCCAGCTTCGAGTAAATCGGTCTCCCATGGTGTTGTCACTATACAATGAATTGCTGATGCCCGATGAGCCATTTGTCCCATATCCGCGACCGCCGGCACCCGTGGAGCAGCCCAGTCATGCCCAAAGAATGGCGAGAAGTGTTGGGCTGGGTGGAATGGCGATCATCGGCTGGAACCTATTTGCGCTAGGAATCAGCCAGGTCTGGGCACAAATCGGGCAGTTCGCGCACCCCACATACATCGTCGAGGAAGGCGTCGTGCTCGCTGTCGCTCTCGCGCTACTGGCCTTCGTCACCACCAATTCAGCAAAGTGGGTTGGTTGGTTTTCCGGGGTCATCGTGTTGATCACAGGCATCAACGGCATGAAACAGGTGGGCTACCCCGAAGTGCAGGTGATCTCATCGGCCCTCGTTGTGGCGGGCCTAGGTCTTGCTTGGTACGCAGGCGGCCGCTCGCACGCAAACGGCCGGACGTTGGAGTGATCCCCTAACCGGTTCGCTCAATTACCGGCACCTCCCTTTGTCAAGTAGCAGATTTGCTAAATCTTGTTCTTCTCTTCCTGAGATTGACCGTCTGATGACAGCTCCTGCCGAGCGAGATTTTCCAGTCGCAGATCATCCAATACTCGGTCGACGGTGCTCGTCGATCCCATGCGCTCCGTCAACAACGGCTCTCGGACATGAAGCGCTTCAAGTCGCTCAGCGATTTCTTTCAATGCTTCGATCCGGTTACGCGCACTTGCTTCGACTGCTTGGCCGCTTTCCGGAAAGCGGTCAAGAAGTGATGCCTGCTGCAAGACCTGCGCCATTCCTTCGTCGGATGCGGCGGCAAGGTCCATGGCACGGCGCTGCACCGCTTGGTTCGCGCTGCCCGTGATGCACGCCTGTATGCGGTTGCACTCCCTCGCCGCATCTTCCAACAGCACGTAGGCACGATCGTTCAGCACTTCTTTGCTGGATTTCATCACGGCAGGCTGGTTTGGCCCCCACGTGTTGGGCAGAGTGGAGTAGTCTGACCATTGACCTTGGGTTTGCCAAGACGGGTTCTGCTGTGCCCAAGCCATACGCCACCCTCCCATTTGCTTGAGAGTGCTCGTCAGAAGGACACGCGCTTCAGGTGACAACTTGACGGCGTGCATCGATGGGTTCACGCTCATCTTTCTTTGGAGCGACAAACCAACCCACCAGTTGACTCCACCCGCCGTCATGGGTCCGAGCATCGCAACCAAAAGCGGCCAGCCGTAGGAAAAGAATACGGCCATGATCAGCAGACTTCCCAAGGTGAAAACGGCGCCAAAAACAACTTGGAACTTCACACCGGCTTGTGAAGTCGGCTGGCCGAGCAGGCGATGGCCGTTGTTCATCAGGTACCGGTCCAAGGACGTCTGCTCGGAAGGATTCATGGATCAATGATACGACGCAAAATTGCAGGGCTGAGCTGTAACGCCCATGACCCCGACTTCCAACTCGTTGATGGGTAACTCAATAGAATAGAGCCTCCCGCCAATCTGGTCGGGAGGCTGGTTCCACTCGCCTACGGCGAGTCATTGATTGATTGCTCCCAAGGCTGTCTTCAAGTCAGCCTTGGCTTTGGGTTCCCGGTGGTGCACCCTTTTCCATCAATCGCATTGTATGACGGTTTTCGACGATTTCGCCCTACAAAAAATGGAATCGCGTTCGCTCACCGAGCCATCTCTGGTTCAAATGAGTTCGACGCTCTAAAAGAAATCCGTTGGGACAGGGAGAGGCCTAGGTCCCGGCAAGGGGCTGGCCGGACCGTTCCACAACGCCAATCTGAAAGGCCCCCAAGCGATGAATCGCGTGGGGGCCCTTCGACTAGCTTCGAGGCGAGCCTACTTGATCGTGACGGAGCCGCCGGCTTCGGCGATCTGTGCTTTGATCTTCTCGGCTTCGTCCTTGCTGACGCCTTGCTTGATCGGCTGAGGGGCGCCGTCGACGAGGTCCTTGGCTTCTTTGAGGCCGAGACCGGTGATCTCGCGAACGACCTTGATCGTCTGGAGCTTGGCATCACCGGCGGACGTGAGAATGGCGTCAAACTCGGTCTGCTCTTCGGCTTCAGCGGCAGCGCCGCCACCGCCGCCCGCGGCCATCATCGGCATGCCCATCATGGGGGCAGCGGCGGTGACGCCGAACTTCTCTTCAAGGGCTTTCTTCAGCTCGGAAAGCTCGAGCGCGGTCATCCCGCTGATTTCTTCTACGATCTTGTCTACTGTTGCTGGCATGTTGGTTCAATTACTCCGTGGTTTCTGGGGCTTGGTCGTCGGGGGCCAGCTCGGCCTCCGGTGAAGTCGTAATGTCTGCGGCCTCTTCGAGGGTTCGAAGTTCTCCGCCTGCGCTCTCGAGGAGTTCGCCGGCTTCAGGAACTGAAGCGGGCTCGTCTGCGGCTTCAGCTGCAGGCTCATCGGCGGGGGCAGGCGTCTCTGCGACAGGCGCCGCAGCCGCAGGGGCGGGGGTGGGTTTGGGGGGTGACTCGGCAACCTTGTCCGCCACCGCTCCGATGGTTCGGATTGGATCGGCGTAGAGCGCCTCGATGACGCCCACAAGGTTGGTGAGAGGGGCAACGATCGTTCCGATCAGTTGCGCAATGAGGATATCCCTAGGCGGGAGCTCGGAAAGTGCCTGCACCTGTTTGGCGTCGAAGGCCTTGCCCGAAAAGAATCCGCCCTTAACTTTGAGATTCTTGTTTGCTTTCGCGTAATCGAAGATCGCCTTCGTGCACTCGGATTCGTTTTCGAACACGAACGCGACGGCCGTGGGACCGTTGTGAAGTTCGTATGGCAGATTGGCGGCGTCATCTCCGGCGGCGACGCGGAAAAGGGTGTTCTTCAACACGTGGATTTCCCCGCCCTTCGCCTTGAGATTGCTCCTCAGCGTCTGCATGTCCTTGACCGTTAGGCCGCGGTAGTCCGTAAACACCACGCCCTTGGATCTGGAATACCAGTCTTTGGCTTGCTCGATTGTGCGTGCTTTTTCTGCTGTAGGCATATTGTTTT
>CAZUCK010000019.1:0-38725 GCA_964619505.1 uncultured Fimbriimonas sp.
GTGGACCGTGTCGGTACTCTTCCTCAACGCAGGCGAAAGATCAGCTCAGAGGGGAGCATTTGCCACCGTTCAAACTGAGGCAATAAAGAAGGATCAAGAGGTAACCAATGCTGCGGACTCGCTTGGCATTGCCAGGGTGCTTACTGGTGTGCGCCATTTCCTTCCCTGGAGCGCTAACCTTTCGAGTCGAAAGAGCTTCCTACTCAGTAGGCACCGTATAATGGAGTTGCTGAAATGAAGAACCAACTGGATCTCATCGTCTCCCTAAGCGCATTGATCATCGCGCTGGTCTTTGCCGGATACTTCTACAGCACGAAGCGGGCACCCGCACCTCCCGGGCAAGTGGTCCAGGTTAAGTTGGATCCGGTAAAGCTGCCTGCCGTACCCATCGAGATGACGAATGGCATCGCCGGCAGCAAGCAGGCTCCCGGTGGCGGTGGCGGTGGCGGTGGCGGCGGCGGTGCTGGCGGCGCTCGAGCTGCTCGACGCTGAGTGTTGGCACACGCTCGTTGAGTTGCGTCATGACGCGAAAGTGCGAAGCTCTCTGCCGAGCCGAGCCGGGTTCTGCGTCCCAGTGAAGCGTCAATCGCGACGGGCCCCTACAGATCACCAATCGCCTCCAATCAGTTGTCTGGTTCGGCGCTTTGGTCTCAACGCGGGCGGTTCGACGGTGTAGACTCTATCCACTTTAAGGAATAAATCCAGATGCCTGCTCCCGCCGTCCTGAATGTCGGCTTTTACAATTACGTGATGACCGATAAGATCGTGGCTCTCGTGAGCAGCGAGTCCGCACCGATGCGTCGGCTGGTTCAGACCATGCGCAAAACCGGCACTTTGATCGATGCAACTCAAGGAAGACGCACCAAATCAATCATTTTCACAAGCGACGCGGCGATCATTCTCTCCGCAATCTCTCAAGAGACCCTCGCCAAACGGCTCAGCACAGGAGAGATCGTCGGCGATGAAGAATAACAACCAGCACACCTGGTGGCACAAGCTCGTGTCTCGCTTCGAGCGCGACATTGGAATTGATCTGGGCACCGCGAACACCCTGGTCCACGTCGCCGGCAAGGGCGTCCTGTTAAGAGAACCCAGTGTTGTCGCCATCAACAAGGAAACCGGTGAAGTCGTAGCCGTCGGCGAAGAAGCGAAGCGCATGATAGGGCGAACGCCGGCCAACATCGTCGCCATCCGGCCCCTCAAAGACGGCGTCATCGCCGACTACGATCAAACCGAGAAGATGCTGCGGCACTTCATCGGAAAGGTATCCAGGCGCTCGTTCGTGCGCATGAACGTCGTCGTGGGAATTCCCAGCGGCGTGACTGAAGTTGAGCGACGCGCCGTCATCGAAGCCGCTCGAAGGGCTGGCGCCACAAATGCCTACGTCGTTGAAGAGCCAATGGCCGCTGCTTTCGGCGCAGGACTTCCGGTCGACGAGCCCACGGGCTCGATGATCGTCGACATCGGTGGTGGAACCACCGAAGTGGCCGTCATCTCTCTCGGTGGCATCGTTCATTCGCGAAGCATCCGTGTGGCCGGGGATGAACTGGACGACGCCATATGCGCCTACGTCCGGCGAGCGTACAACCTGTACATCGGCGACCGAACGGCCGAGCAAGCCAAGATCGAAATCGGCAGTGCATATCCCTTGGAACAGGAACTCGAAATGGTGGTGAAGGGCCGCGACCTCGTCACCGGACTGCCACGCAGCGCTGTTCTCTCGAGTGAAGAAGTCCGAATGGCCATCACCGAGCCGCTGAACGCCCTCGTCGAAGCCGTGAAATTGACCCTTGAGGCTACCCCACCGGAGCTCGCCGCGGACGCAATGGATTACGGCATTGTGCTCGCGGGCGGCGGAGCCCTCTTGCGGGGGCTTGATCGCCTCATTTCGCAAGAGACCGGTATGCCCGTTCTCGTCGCCAAAGACCCGCTAAGCTGCGTCGTCATTGGAACCGGCATGGTCGTCGAAGGGATGCATGAAAATCCCCTTATACGCAAGATGCTGGAGCGATCATCGAAACCGTAGGCCGGGGCGGCGCCCGTGATTTTGTACTGCTGCTTGTCCTCTGCGCGATCGGAGTCGTGCTCGGACGCATCCAAACGGGCGCCCGTTCCGCAAGCCGAGCCGACATTGTGGGCAGGATCGTTCAAGCTCTCGTAAATCCGCCCGCCCGCATCCTTGGATCGGCATCCGACGGCGCTTCGGATTTCGTCGATGGAGTCCTCAACGCACGGGCCTTGACAGCCCAAAACCGAGCCCTCAAAGCCCAGCTGTCGGCCGTCGCACTCTACGCCGAGAAAGTCGATCGCCTTGAAACCGAAGTGGATTCCCTGAGAGCGATGCAGGGCTTTGCTGAAATACCCGGCAAAGTGAAAGTCCCGGCAGAAGTCATCGGATTTTTCCCCTACGAAAACCGCCTCACCGTGAGCGCGGGAAGCTCGCAAGGGGTCCGCGCAGGACAACCCGTCGTGACGCCGGACGGCCTGCTCGGTAGGGTCCAAGTCGTTACTCCGAGCACCTCGCAGGTCCTGCTGCTCTCGTCTCCGGAATCCACTAATCGAATCGGCGCCCTCGCTGAGCGGAATCCGCCTTCCGCCGGCCTACTCCGCGGGGAAAGTTCGACGACCTACCTTTTGGAATTCAGCGACCCCAAAGCACCCGTTTCAAACGGCGACCTCGTCGTCACTTCTGGTTTCTCGGAACACATTCCGCGAGGCATTCCCATCGGTCGAGTCATCCAGGTCGATGACAATGTCGAATTTGGGAAACGTCAAGCACGGGTGTATCCAAGTGTGAACATCGGGACGGTGCGTGAGGTGTTCATCCTGAAATGAAAGGTTGGCGCGGATTTGCGATCATCGCCATGACGTTGTGGCTTTGCGCCGCACTGCAGCAAGCCATGGCCCATCGCCTGGTGTTTCTCGGCTCGGAGCCCGACTTTCTGCTCCTTGCCTTAGCATGCCTGTCGATGTTCTGTGACCGCTCCGGCGGGGCCCTGATCGGGTTCTTCTCCGGTGTGATCTATGGCGCGATTGACTTCGCGAACATCATGCATTACGTCATTTCACGTACGGTGGCTGGGTTCGCAACAGGCTGGACGAAGAGCGCCAACCTGCAGGCCACGGGCGTTGTCGCGGCGATAACGGCCGCCGGAACGACCGTGCTCGCACGGCTCGTTCTCATGTTTTTGGCGCCTCCCACACTCATCACGCCTTTCCTGGGGGCTACAATACGGACGGCGGTGTACAACGGTGTCCTCGCGGTCCCCACGTACCTGCTCCTTAAAAAGCTAATGGGACCGCCTCCTCGCTAAAGTGGGCGGAAGCCGAATAACTCCGCAAATGAGCACTCATATTAATGTCCTAGACATGGCGCGAGAACAACTCGCCGTCGCCGCTAAATACCTGGATCTCGATCCCGGTCTTCATCAAGTGTTAGCCCAGCCGAAAAGGCAACTCATCGTGCACTTCCCAGTTGTTCTTGACAACGGCCAGGTGCAGGTCTTTGAAGGCTATCGCGTTCAACATAACAGCAGCCGTGGTCCGACGAAGGGTGGCATTCGCTACCATCCGGACGTCGACGTCGATGAAACGACGGCCCTCGCCATGTGGATGACCTGGAAATGTGCCGTCGCAAACATCCCTTACGGCGGCGCCAAAGGCTCAGTCAAGGTCGACACCAAACAACTTTCAAAGCGCGAGCTCGAGAAGTTGACGCGTCGCTATGCAACCGAAATCAACATCATCCTCGGCGAGCGAAGCGATGTTCCAGCCCCAGACATCGGCACCAATGGCCAAGTCATGTCGTGGATCATGGACACCTTCTCCATGCAGATGGGCTACACCGTGCCCGGCTGCGTAACCGGTAAGCCGATCGAACTCGGTGGCTCCGAAGGACGCATTGAGGCAACGGGAAGAGGCGTTGTTGTCGCAGCCGAGGAAGCAGCCAAAGTCATGAACATGGACTTCAGCAAGTCCAAGGTCGTGGTTCAAGGTTTCGGCAACGTGGGTGCCATCGCCGCCAGGTTGGCGGAAGAGATGGGCGCGACCGTCGTGGGTGTCAGCGACGCCAACGGCGGCATCTACAATCCGAAGGGCCTCCCCGTCGGCGAACTCTGTCGCCGCTACGCCGGGCGTGACGGTGGCATTGCCGAATACAAGGATTGCGAGAAGGTCTCCAACACGGAGTTGCTTGAGCTGCCCTGCGACGTTCTGATCCCGGCCGCTATCGCGGCCCAGATCACAAAGGACAACGCCGACAAGATCAAGGCAAAGCTCATCGTTGAGGGAGCCAACGGCCCTACGACCCCGGAAGCTGACCACATCTTTGCCGACAAAGGAGTCTTCCTCGTTCCCGACGTCCTCGCGAACGCGGGCGGCGTCATCGTCAGCTACTTCGAATGGGTGCAGGACCTCCAAAACTTCTTCTGGGAGGAATCCGAGGTCAATCAAAAGCTGACCAGAATCATGAAGCACTCCTTCGCAGCGGTCGAAGGCATGATGCGAGCCCACAAGACAGATATGCGCACCGCCGCCTACATCATTGGCGTGAAACGGGTGGCCGATGCCACCACGACTCGCGGCATCTTCCCGTGAGGGACTTTGGGAGAGGAAGGGCAAAGGGGTCGGCAATCGCCGACCCCTCCCTGTTGATCGCTTGTCATTCGGGAGCGAAGACAGAAATCAAGCAGTGGCGGTCCGCTGATCTCGCTCCATTGAGTGTTCGTGAGACGTCAGTAAATAAGGTACAATTTAGGTTCAAATCGGAACCGTTCAGACCGGCTTCGGTGGTGCCCGGTGAACGCCGATTTGAACAACGACCCAGGGTTCCCGTACACCGCAAAACGCCGGCTTGCTGAACCAATGACAGCGCCGCCAATCGAATTAAGATGCCAGACGAAATCGAGACCTCCGACGACCAACTTCAAGCGATCGACGCCATTGCCGCCAAAGTGACGGGCGATTACAACGCAGATCAAATCCAGGTCCTCGAGGGCTTGGAAGCCGTCCGCAAACGCCCCGGCATGTACGTCGGTGACAACGGCGTCCGCGGCCTTCACCAGATGTTCAAGGAGGTTCTCGACAATTCCGTTGACGAAGCCCTCGCCGGACACTGTGACAGCATCATCGTTACGATCCTCAAGGACAACTCCGTGAGTGTCGAGGACAACGGCCGAGGCATCCCCGTCGACGTCCACGAGAAAACCGGTTTATCCGCACTTGAAGTCGTCATGACCGTCCTCCACGCAGGCGGCAAATTTGGCGGCGGCGGCTACAAAACGTCGGGCGGTCTCCACGGCGTCGGTGTCAGTTGCACCAACGCTCTCTCAAGTTGGCTCGAAGCCGAAGTCAGGCGAAACGGCAAGAAGTATTTTCAACGCTACGAAAGGGGCCGACCCGTCGCTCCCGTCAAGGAAGTAGGAAAGACGACCGGCAAAGGGACCACCGTACATTGGTTGGCCGACGACACCGTCCTCACCGATACAACCTACGACACACACGTCTTCAAAACACGCATGCGCGAGCTTGCTTACTTGAACCCGCAGGTCAAGTTCGAGTTCATCGACGAACAGAACCCCGAGGATTCCGAGGTCTTCCACTTCCAACGCGGCATCCCTCAGCTCGTCGAGGATGTCAACGAAGGCAAAGAAACCTTGCACAACGTGATCTTCTTCAAGCGCACCAAGGACACCACCGAACTGGAGGTCGCGCTCCAGTACCACGACGGCTACAGCTACACGCTGCTAGCCTTCAGCAACAACATTCACCAGCCCGACGGTGGCACCCACGTTTCCGGCTTCAACGCAGCCCTTACTCGTGTCGTCAATGCTTACGCCCGCAAAATGGGCTTCCTAAAGGAAAAGGACAACAACTTCACCTCCGACGATGTTTCCGATGGCCTGACCGCCGTTATCTCGTTGCGTCTTGAGAATCCTTCGTACAACTCGCAGGACAAAGTCAAACTGGTTACCCCAGAAGTGCAGGGCCTCACCAACTCTCTGGTCGGAGACGGCCTCACCACCTACTTCGAAGAAAACCCCAATATCGCCAAGCGAATCATGGACAAGGCCATGGTCGCCCAACGCGCCCGGGAAGCCGCCAGAAAGGCTGCAGAAGCCGTCAAACGCGGCTCCGCCATGGATTCTTTCGGTCTGCCAGGCAAGCTCAGTGACTGCACCAGCAAGGACGCCAGCAAGTGCGAGATATTCCTCGTCGAAGGAGACTCTGCCGGTGGCTCCGCCAAATCGGCCCGCGATCGAATCACCCAGGCCGTCCTTCCACTTCGTGGCAAGATCTTGAACGTCGAACGAGCCCGAATTGACAAGGCCCTCGACAACGAAGAAATCAAATCCCTCATCGCCGCCCTAGGCGTGGGAATCGACCTGACCCTGGGTCGAATGCCCGCCGAAGCGGCCGATGATGACGACCAGCCGGCATTGATCGAAGGCAACGGTGTCGCGACCGGCAACGGCAACGCGGCCGCTCATCAATTCGCCAAAGAAAGCAAGAAAGACCCCAAGGAGCGAGAGATCGCTTTTGACCTCACTAAGCTGCGGTACGACAAGGTCATCATCATGACCGACGCAGACGTCGATGGAGAACACATCCGCACCCTCCTCCTGACCTTCTTCTATCGCTACATGAAGCCACTCGTCGCCGCGGGCCATATCTACCTCGCCCAACCACCGCTTTTCGTCGTTAAGGTCGGCAACAACGAACGCCACTACGCGATGACTGAAGAAGAGCGAGACGAAATCATCCGAGGACTCAAGAAAAAGAACTTCAGCGTCACCCGATTTAAGGGTCTGGGTGAAATGAACGCCGCAGAACTGGAAGAAACCACCATGGAGCCCGTCAACCGACGACTCGTACAGGTCAAACTCGACTCAGCTTTCCAAATGGAGATTGAGCAAATGTTCAGCCGCCTCATGGGTGACAAGGTCGAGCCTCGACGCGAATTCATCGAAGCCCACGCCAAACAGGCCATGAACGTCGACTGGCATTATTGAAACTGCCTCCAGATCGTTTTCAGTCAAATGTGACGCGACAACCGATCACACCGACGGCCGCCGCAGTCGAACTCTCAAGAGTTGCCCCAAGTAAGGGACTCAGCAAGGAGAAAACGATGACCGGCAATAAGAGCGCAAACAAGCATAAACGCGGATTCGCAAGCATGGACGCCCAAAAACAGCGGGAAATAGCGCAGAAGGGTGGCCGCGCCGTAAGCAGGGATCGACAGCACATGGCACAGATCGGCCGAGAAGGCGGAGAAGCGGTGAGCAAAGATCGGAACCACATGGCGAAGATCGGTCGAGAAGGCGGCAAGGCGAGTCACAGACATTGATCGAGTCGACGTCCCTTGGAATGCTCGTCGACTGAGCCGCCATAACCGTTGTAAAATGGCGCATGTTTTCCAAGAGCGCAGCCTTTTACGACGCCGTTTACGCGTTCAAAGACTACGCATGGGAGTGTGAGCGGCTGGTCGAGATCGTCGGTCAGAAAAACCCCGAAGCGGGCACCTTGCTTGACGTCGCCTGCGGCACCGGAATGCACCTCTTCAAGCTCAAAAAGCGGTTCGAGTGCGACGGCCTCGATTTGGACGAAAATCTCCTCGCCATCGCTAAAGCCCGGAATCCCGAGATACAGCACCACCTGGCAGCGATGGCCGATTTCAACTTGGGCAAGAAGTTCGACGTCGTCACTTGCTTGTTTGGGTCCATAGGCTATTCACCCGACGTCGATGCACTGGAGGCCTCAATCGCCTGCATGAGGAATCACCTCAACCCCAAGGGCCTTCTCATTGTTGAGCCTTGGCTAACGCGGGAAAAATTCCAATCCGGACATCTGGGGAGCATCTTCATCGACAAAGAAGACCTCAAACTGGCACGGGTCAACCTCTCGAGGATCGAAGGGCGCCAATCCGTGATCGACTTCCACTATCTGGTTGGTACGCATGCGGGGATCGAACACATGGTTGAAGAACACCGCCTCACACTCTTTACGACTGGCGAGTACCTGGAGTCCTTTCAAAAGGCCGGACTCATCGTCGAGCAGGATGCCGAGGGCTTGATGGGACGCGGCCTTTTCGTTGGCCAGGCTTAAGCAACGGAGGCAACACGGTAAGGGTTGTCTTTGCCACACCGCTCGCAGTCCACGCCGTGACTTCACAATTCCCATCCGTGGTCGCATGGAGCAAACCGCCCTGGTCGATCCATCCGGCCCCCGTTGCCGACCAGAGGATCTCCGAATTGGGCACCCCGTCGCCCAACGTCAACGGGACATCCGTCTCGCTGAACACATTGGCCGGGCAGTGAATCGTAAGCGACGGTTGCTTAACTTGCGACCCATCCCCATCACCAGGCAACGTCTCCTGAAACAATAGGATTGCGTTCGAAACGGGCCGTTCGAATCCATCGCTTGGTCGATTCAAGTGGAGGCCATGGATGTTCAAACATGTGCTGCCTCCACCGTCCAAGTTCATGGCCTCTATGCATCCCAAGTGCAACATGATCTGCCCCAACTCATCAAGAGTAGCGCCTTCGCTGATTCCAGGCTGGCGCCCGTCAACCGCTACAAGGCACATGTCACCGCCGGTCGTAATGCCGACAGCGGACCGAGGGTGCCGGTTCAGTGAGAAGCTGTCCTTGAAAAGCTGCGCCTTCCAATCGACGGACAACTTCCCGTCATGGACAAGCGTCGGACCTCCGCCCACCGCGAATTTCACTTTTGACCAGTCGAACCCCGTGGTGTGGTTTGAAATCTTCACGCGCTGACCGACCATGGCCCCCGCCAGTAAGGCGGCTTTTTGCCCAGTGGCGATCACGACCGCCAAGTTTGGGCGCAATTTGCGCGCCGCCAAATCCCTCACAATCTCAACGATCTCCCCGTTGCGAGATCCCTCGGGAGACCATGTACCAGGCTCCAGCTTGATGACCCAAGCTGTGTCCGGCGCCTTTCCCTGCGCCCATCCCACCGTCTCCGTATTGAGCGTAACCCCATCGCCCCCCGCCGATTCGTTGACCGCGTCCAGAGGGATCGATTTGCCGGACGGCGTTGAAAGCTCGCCCTTCCATTCCGCGAAAGCGATTTGAGGCTTATCTCCGGACCACGCGAGGACGGGTCGCCTGACGATCGGAACGGAGATCAATTCTCCTTCGCGGAGCATCAACCCGAGAGGGTCGCCCGTGTAAGGAACTTGAAAAAAGTCAGCATTGATGCCCGCCACGGCTCCCGTTCTAGCCACCGCATGAGTCACGGTGTCTCGGCCCTTGTTGGGCGTTTGGTCAAACACGTAACCGCTGCAAAGGTCGGCCTGCGCGTGAATGACCGAAGTCCCCAAATTCCAACGTAAGATGTGGACGATTCTCGGAACGGAACGAGTGACTTCCTCACGATAAGTGAGACCAGGCGCAATCCTCTTTTCCCAAACTTGTGCACTTGAGACGGCGACAAGGGCCACCGCAAGAATTGTCAACTTCAATCGCATAACCGCTCCAAGTACTGCAATGTTCCTTTGTCCGCATCAAGCCGGACCTTCAGACCCAGGGGTAAGGTCAGCATGTTCTTCATATGGCCGCAAGGGAAGTCGATGATCGTGGGAATGCCCAAGGGGGCAACTCGGTCGCGAACGATCTCCCTCCACTTCTTCGCGCCTATGAGGGGGTCGCAGCGCTCGTCGGTGTTGGTCATCTCGCCGATAACGACGCCTGAAGCGCTCGGAAGGATGCCGCTGAGTATCAAATGGGTGAGCATCGCGTCAATGCGGTGCGGATTTTCATCGACGTCCTCGATCAACAGAATCTTCCCTTTGGCATTCAAAGCGTCTGCCGTCGCCAGACTGTCCGTCAACAAGCACAGGCAGCCGCCCGTCAACTCTCCTTCCGCACGACCGCCTACGAGGGGCGTTCCGCCAGGGGCACCCGGAGGCACTGTGTCCATTCCAATAAGGGCCGCTTTGAACGAATCATAAACCCACGGTTCGCGCTCATTGTGGAACGTAATGCCCATCGGCGCGTACACGCAGGCAAGTCCCCTGCGGAGCAACGCCAAGTGCAAGGTCGTCACGTCGCTGTAACCAAGAAACAGCTTGCCGCTCTCAGCCATCCGGTTCAAGTCCAACAGAGGCATCAGGCGCGCACTGCCGTAACCTCCGCGTGAGCAAAGAATCGCCCTTACGGAGGGGTCGTCGAACGCAGCCATCAGATCGGATGCTCTGGCCTCATCGGAGCCTGCAAGATAGTCATCGGCTGCCAATGCGTTTGGAGCCAACCGCACGGCATAGCCCTCCGCTTCAAGGAACGACCGCATCTTCTCGAGCTTATCGATGGGCAGCGGCGAGGCGGGTGAGACGACGCAAATCGTGTCGCCTGGCTTCAGCGGCTGTGGCTTTCGCATTGACTGAAAAGAATACTTCGGCGCCACTCTCGGTGACACCACGACCCACTCGACGCGTCAATAATGGGTAATACACCGGTAGCCTTCCCGGTTCCTTCCTTAGACAATTATGCGCACCAAATCACTGCTTTCGGGAGCCGGCGCGCTCCTCATCTGCTCACTCGCCCGGGCCGAAATCTCACACTTCCCCAAGACCTACGATCTCTTGAATGTGAAGTGGTCGATTTCCATGGACGAACAAGCTCGAACCATCACCGGCGATGTCGTCAATACGGTGCGCCCCTTGGCTGCCACGTCTTCCATCACGTTCGACTGCGCAAAATTGGATGTCTCCAAGGTCAGGGTAGATGGGCAATCGGCCAACTTCACGACGGAACGAGATCTGTTGACTGTCACCTTGCCCCACCCCGCCGCCAAGGGACAGGTGCTCAACATCGAGACATTCTACAGCGGTGAGCCGCAAGCGGGAATCTATTTCATCCCAGCTAAACGCGCATTCCCTGCCCACACGGGCATGGTCTACACCCAAGGCGAAATGATCGATACAAGATACTGGCTTCCGACCTACGACTGGCCGGACAACAAAGCCACTTTCGACGGATATATCGAAGTTCCAAAAGGTGAATACGTGCTGGGAAATGGTTACCTTGCAGGAGTCGAGCATAAGGGAGACAAGGACGTATTTCACTGGAAGCTTGACCAGCCGCAGAGCACGTATCTGATCTCGTTTGTCGCTGGAAAGTACTTCGAAGGGAAGGACAACGGAGGCCAGATCCCGACCTTCTACTATGTGCCGGAAGGTCTGGACGAATGGGGCGAAGCAGCTTTCGGGGGCACATCTAAGGTCGTGGACTTTTACGGCAGGCTGACAGGGTTCAAGTACCCCTACACCAAATTCTCCCAGGCTGCCGTCGGCGACTATATGTTCGGAGGCATGGAGAACACAACTTGCGTGACGCAAACGATCAAGGCACTCTATCCGAAGCGGACAGAGCCGAATAAGGACGCCACTGAGCTGGTTGCTCACGAACTCGCTCACCAGTGGTTCGGCGATACCGTTACGTGCGAATCATGGAAACACGCGTGGCTCAATGAAGGATTCGCCTCATTCCTTCCGCTTTTTTGGGTCAGGGAAAAGGAAGGGGAAGAAGCGTTCGATTTGGAGCGCCTCGACACATTCCAAGGCGGTTATTCAGCGCAGAAGAATTTGCACCGAGCCGTGGTTTGGGACAAGGTAGACCAGCCGATCGATTTGTTCGACGGCGTTCTCTACCCGGGGGGAGCTTCCCGATTGATGATGATGATGTACAAGCTCGGCGAACAGCCTTTTTGGAAGGGAATGCAGGCGTATCTTGAGCAGTACAAGTACCAAAATGTCAATACGGACGAATTCATCGCCGCCATGTCGAAGTCCTCAGGCGTCGATCTGACCCAGTTTGAGGATCAGTGGCTCCTCAATCGAGAAATCCCAAGCCTGACAGTCACTGCGGAAGGCAACGACCTGATTGTCAGGCAGCCGACCAAAGGCTTCGACTTCCCGTTGGACGTCTGGATTAGAAACGGAAACTCGTGGGAGAAACGCACGATGGAGATCGACCACGAGGAAAATCGCCTCGACATGAGCGGCTTCGTGGGTAAGCCGGTCCTGGTTGACCCGTTGGTTCACTGTATGGTGCCCGTCGACTACCAACTGAACTATGCGCCGGAGACTTGGATTACCCTCTACAAAAACGCGCCCAACGCCGCCCAAAAACAACGGCTCATCGATTCCGGCTTTGACAAACTCAGCTCGCAGCAGCTCCTTGAATTGGCAAAGAGCGAAAAATCGTTCCGGCTCCTGAACTCGATGTTTGACAAGATGACCCTGTCGCAAGGTGCGTTCATGTTGGAAGAGACTAAGAATTTAGAGCCGAGGGTTGTTCAGGCTGCCATCAACGGAATGCGTCGACTCGTCAACGACAACGCAAGTGCCAAGACTCCCGCCGCTATACCTTGGAGCGCAGCTTGCACGGTTCGAATGCGGGAGTTGTGGGAAGGGTCAACCAACGACGAAATCAGAGAGAGTGCTTTGGAGACCCTGGTCGCGATGACCAAGGACGAAGGAACGGTCAACAAAGCGTGGAACACAGACAGCTACAACGACGGCTTCCGATCGTTTGCGCTGCGATGGTGGGCCGACAACAAACCCGAAACCGCCCGCGAGAAGTGCCTGGAGGTCTTGGGGAACCCGCCTAGCGAGCCTGTGAGGATCACCGCAATCAACGTCTTGGGAGGCGTCAAGGACAAACCCGGTGAGGATCGAGCCTACAACGCCCTCGTCAAGGTTGCGCGAGAAAGCTCTTTCGGTGCCAAGCGTGCCGCAATCTCCGCTCTGGGAGCCTACGGTAACCCCGCCGCCATTCGAATTCTGACCCCAATCACAACGAACAGCCTGCATTTCATTCGTCGCGAGGCCCAGGCGGCAATCGATAAATTGGGCGGGAAAAACGCAAGCTGAAATCTGCGGCCGAAGTGGACGGAAGCGGGCACAAAGCACCTTTTGAAATTGGGGTTCGGGTCAATAGAATGCCAAAGAAACAGACTCAAAACCACAATCCAACGAGGGGTTTGTGACACTTGATTCGCAGAGCACGTCATAATGAATACTTGCGGAGGGTGCACCCACCTAAAAAGCACCCGGGAGAACTGTTCTCAATGCGATGGATTGGAACTCTGATTTTGGCCTGCGTTGCGGGACTTGCGATTGCGCAAGCGCCATTCACCATCGTTCGCCCGGCTGATGGCTCGAAGGTTCGGGAAAAGGTTCGCATTCAAATTCCCAAGAACAGCGTGCCTCCCGGCGGGTACGTAGGGCTCTTTATCAACGGCCGATTCGTCGAGGCAGTCGTGCCCCAAGCGTCTGGCAAGTATTACGAATACGTCTTGGACACCAAGGGTATGGGTTTGCCGGACGGCAAGACCAAGCTTGAATTGGTGCTCTACGTCGACTACAGCGACCAACCCAAGGTGGTGGATCGGTCTTCGGTCAACGTCATGGTGTCGAACAAGGCAAGTATCCCGCTCCCCGCAAACGGCGTTCGCCTCCGCTACAATTTCAGACCCGGTACTGAGACCGTTTACAGCGTGGATCATAAACTGTCCATATCCACGATTTCTCAGGCTCAAGCTCAACGTGGCGGCCATGCCACGGAACTCCCCGTAGACTCACAGACTTTCCGAATGGTTTACGCCGTCGACAACTCTTACAGCGACGGGGATGGTCTGCTGCGGATTCAAGCTCGACCACCGGCCGGCAAGAACGTCGTTTTCATGTCCAGCCCTAGGCATCCTGAAGGCGTTCTGCTCGGTGAGTTGCAGTTCGGTGAGATGTATATGCGCGTGACAAACACGGGCAACGAAGTCTTCGGCTCAGTGCCCGTGAGTTTTCCAATGGAGGGCACAAACTTTGGGCCCGGGTTGGGCATGCAGTGGTATTACCTTGAGACGCTCCCCAGCCTTCCTGGCAAAACCGTGAAGCCCGGTGACGTCTGGCAGTCCAGATATCAGGCCGATGCCATGGTCGAAGGCAACATCCACGATTTGAGTTCGCTGGTCAGCGCCATCCCCGTTCGCGCCGAATGTGTCGGCCTCGAGTGGGAAATGGGACACCCCTGCGCAAAGATCCATCAGTACATCACGGCCGGTTCACCTGGCTCCGAAGGACGCGGTGACTTTTCTACCGACCGGGTTGGAATTGACGAGACCTATTGGTTCGCTCTCGATAAGGGCGTGGTGATCAAGTTCATCGTAAGAGAGACGATCGATCGACTTGCGGGCGCACCTGCGGCTGTTCCACAAGGCACAGGATCAGGCGGTGGCGCCCCAATCATCCCCGGGCAGCCAACGGCTCCCGCAACAAGGCCGCGTCGTGGCGCAGGTGGCGGAGCGGGCGGAGACGATTCAAATCAGCCGACCATACCCGTTGACCTTCTGCAAAGACGCAGACGCGGTGGCGGCGGCGGCGAGCCTGGTGACGCTCCGGCCGCAGTTCAACAGCAGCTTGTGCAACGCGCACAAACGACGGCCCCAAGGCAAACTCCACGACCAGCGCAGCAGCAGGCGATTCAGGCAGGCGCACAGTTCGTTCGGATCAACGTTGAAGACGTCTTCGTCCTTGAAGGCTAAACTGATCCTTCATGGCGGCCTGGCGTAGCGTTGCGAGAAACAAGCGAAATGACGTGCCGGACGATCCCGAAGAATTTCGGGCGACTCTGGTCGAGCACCTAGATGAACTCCGTGTCCGGGTCGTGCGCATCGTCGCCCTCCTCATGGTCGGGTGGGTCGTAGGCTGGTTTGTACAACCGCCCGCCTACGAGTACCTCAATAAGCTCGTCACTGCTCAAGTGACGCGCCCCAGGCCGGGACACCTGCCTTTCCAATATGTCGAGGCGTTTGGCAATGCAACCGACGCTTTCATGCTTAAGTTCAAGTTGAGCTTCTTGCTCGGCCTCATCCTCGTTTTGCCGTTCTGCGTCGTCCAGCTGTGGGGATTTGTTAAGCCTGGCCTTAAACCTGCGGAAAGGAAGCCTGTCGGCCGCCTCGCTCCCTTTTCCGTGCTTCTGTTCTTCATGGGTGCAGGCTTCTGCTTCCTCATCATTCCCAGCGCCATCGCCTGGTTCACAAGCTATATGGAGGAGTTCCCAGGGACCGCTCTGTTTCAAGAGCCAGGCAAGATGGTGTTCTTCGTCTTGAAGATGGAATTAGCCTTCGGCTTGGCCTTCCAACTGCCCCTGGTTGTGTTCCTCCTTGGCTCAGTCGGCATCCTGACGCCCGAAACGCTGCTTCAGTACTGGCGCCAATCCGCCGTGTCCATCTTCATCCTCTCGATGATCGTCACCCCGAGCAACGACGCTTTCAGCATGCTGATGATGGCGATTCCCCTGTGCTTCCTCTTTATGATTTCCGTCTTCCTCGTCAAGTGGACGACTAAGAAGAGAAAGGCCAAAGAAGAAGCCGAGAGCGAGGAGTAATCGTGGAGACGGACTCAACTCATCGAGGGCTTGAGTTCTTCAGCGCCCTCGATGAGCAAATTTGCCACATCGAGGAACAGCCTTCCCGCTCCGCAATCTACGCCGATCCAACCGAGCCCATGCACCCTGTGCTCAAGGAGCGGTTAGGGGCCATCGGCATCGAGCATCTCTACTGCCACCAAGCCCGGGCCTATGACGCAGCCTTTCAAGGCAAGGACTTGGTCGTCGTGACGGGCACCAACAGCGGCAAAACTCTCTGCTACAACCTTCCAGCCCTCCAAGTCAGCCTCACTGAACCTTCCGCACGCGCCTTGTATCTATATCCAACCAAGGCGCTGGCCCACGATCAACTTCTCAAACTCGAGGCGATCCTGCCCACATCAGTCGTCCGGTCAGCCACCTACGATGGCGATACGCCCAAGAGCCAGCGTTCCGCCATCCGAAACCTCTCACATATCGTGCTCACCAATCCCGACATGCTCCACGTGGGAATCCTCCCCAACCACGAGAACTGGTCCAGAACGCTCAAGTCGTTGAGATTTATCGTCATCGACGAAATGCATGCCTACCGCGGCGTGTTCGGATCACATGTCGGTGGGGTGCTTCGAAGGCTCCTACGCCTCTGTGAATGGCATCGTTGCAGGCCCCAAATAATTGCCTGCAGCGCCACCATTGGCAACCCCATCGAACTCTTCCAAAAACTGACGGGCCGCGAGGCCATTTTGGTTGACCGAGATGGATCGCCACAGGGTCGTCGAACCTTCGTTTTCTGGAATCCACTTCTCCTCTCCGAAAACAACCGCGCCAGCGCCAACATCGCCACGTCCGAAATAATGGCGACTCTGTGCGAAAACGGTTTCCGCACCCTGGCTTTCAGCAGAGCTAGGGTCTCCGCTGAGCTCGTCCTGAAGTACACCAGGAAGCGGCTCTCGGAAGAAGGCAAGATTTCCGAAGCCAGCGTGGAAGGCTACCGTGCCGGATATACGATCAAGGAGAGGCGCCAAATCGAGAGTTCGCTCTTCAAGGGAAAACTCTTGGGACTATCCGCAACCAACGCCATGGAGTTGGGAGTGGACGTCGGCACGCTCGATGCGGTGGTTATGAACGGGTATCCCGGGTCCGTCGCCAGCTTCTGGCAGCAGGCCGGCAGGGCCGGTCGAGGTCATCGGGATGGGCTCGCCATCATGGTCGCACAGGACGATCCGTTGGAGCAATTTCTTCTGCGCCAACCTGAAACGCTCATCGATGCCAAGAATGAAAACGTATGCGCCAACCCGCAGAACCCTCACATCCTCAAGGACCAATTGCTGTGCGCCGCCCACGAACGTGCAGTGGCACCCAGCGAACTGACCGCATTCGGCGAGGAAGCCCTCCCCTTGGCCGAGTCACTGGACAGGGCAGGCGCCCTGCAATTCCGCGGCGGCCGCTTCTACTATCCGTCATTCGAGCCGCCGGCGTCAAAGGTCAGTATAAGGGGGGGTGGCGGGCAACAGATTTCGTTGATTGCCGACGGGGATGAGATCGGCTCCATGGATCGATGGCGCGCGATGCAATCGGCTTTCGCGGGTGCCGCCTACTTACACCGGGGTGTCAGTTATCTCAGTCTTGAACTTGATCTTAATGCCGGAACTGCGCAACTTGAGGCACAAGATCTCCCTTTTTACACACAGGCAATGGTCCAATCTGTGATCGAGCCCAAGGCTGTGCTTAGGGAGGATCACGTAGGTCCCGGCAAGTTCAGCCTCTGCGTGCTAGCGGCAACGGACGTAGTGATCGGTTACAGGAAATTGGCCGTAGATGGCAACAGCGTCCTCGGGGTGTCAGATCTCGATATGCCCGCCGATAGCTACGAAACCGTCGGTGTTCGCCTCGATCTTCCCGCGATTGGGGTTAGCGAGGACGCCTTCGCCCAAACTTGTGCCCTTCACGGCGCAGAACATGCGTTGCTCGCGGTCGCGCCCCTTGTCGCAGGGTGTGACCGACAAGACCTCGGCAGCGCTTGGTATTCCGTTTTCGCTGACACCCTCGGGCCCACGGTGTTTGTTTTCGACCGGACACCAGGGGGCGTCGGACTTTCCGAGAAACTGTTCGAAAGCCTGTTTGTGTGGATCAAATCCGCTTACCAATTGCTAAAGAGCTGTTCATGCGACCGAGGTTGCCCTGCATGCTTGCTGAGTTCCCGGTGCGAGTCCAACAACGAGGCTCTGGATAAGCGCGCCGCCACAGCCCTTCTGGAGGCCTTCTTGTAGCAATTCGGCATGCTGATGCCGGCTCTGCCTCCAAGCAAAGCGCGCCAAGGGGGTAGAACATCGATTATGTTGGGAACTTTGTTGATTTCTTCATTGCTGTTGACTGGAAACCAGAAGGCAAGTTGTTGCACAGGCATGGCACAGTTCGCCAACGACCCTGCCTTCTTGGCCATGCATCTTCCACCCGAATCCCTTGCCTTTGCCCCGAGAGCGGGCCACATGGTCCACTGGAAGGACGCCAATGGGAAACAGGCTTCCGGCTTTTATGTGGCACCCAAGAAGGGAAATAGGGCCGCCGTCGTTCTGGTGCACGAATATTGGGGTCTGAATGATTACATTAAGCGTGAAGCGGAAACCCTCAACGACAAGGCGGGATATGGCGTGATTGCGCTTGATCTTTATGAGGGCAGGGTGGCGACCGATCCTAAGATCGCCGGTCAATATATGCAGTCCGTGGATACCAAGCGCGCAACCGCCATCGTGAAGAGCGTTGTGACGAATCTTAAGAAGGGCGCCTTCGGGGTGAAGGCATCCAAGATTGGCACCTTGGGCTTCTGTTTCGGAGGAGGTTGGTCTTTCAACACGGCCGTTCAGGGCGGCTCAAACGTCAACGCGTGTGTGATGTATTACGGGATGCCTGACGACGGCGCAGAAGCGATGGCGAAGCTGAAGGCTCCCGTCCTCTTCATTCACGCCAAGAAGGATCAATGGATCAACGACCAAGTGGTCGAAAACTTTGCCAAGGCAATGACTAAAGCCAACCATTCCCTGGAAGTTCTGCACTACGATGCCTATCACGCTTTCGCAAACCCAAGCAATCCGCACTACGATAAAAAAGACGGTGATGACGCGATGGAACACACCATGGCCTTCTTCAAAGCTCACCTTTGATGGGTATGAGAGGGTCGATTTTCGCCCCTCTCAATTGCCACATCGCCTTTATAGTCGCAGATCGACGATGCCACTCACGCCGACGCCGTCAACTCTCTTGATATCCTTGATGACGTCCTTGCTTGAGACTGGTATGAGCGCGTTCACCGTGATTTCGCCGAACATCTTCACCTGGGGTTCCGCCACGGCTTGAACTTTATCAAGCAACTTCTTGGGCCCGGTGACCTGAGCGGCACCGATGGCTGATCCTGTGTTCAAACCGATGCTGAGAATCGGCACGACCTTCGTGCTCAGAAGGGGGGTGTCGGTGTGTTTGGCGAGCTTGTTGATCTCCGCGTTGATCTGCGGCCCGAACTGTTTGACGGCTGCGCCGACACCCACGACCTTAATGACCTGCTTGATGCCGATTTGAGCGGCTCCGAGAACAGCGGTGGTTCCAAGGACTGCGATTGCGACGAATGCGAGCTTTCTGTTTCTGATATTCATTAATCTCCTCTTGGCTGAGTGTTTTAAGCATAGACGATGCTGCAAGCGGGGAGTTTTCAATCTCTCATGGCAAGGGCCTTCGCACCATATTGTGCTTCCCGGTAAATTGCGCCGTTTTGTTCCCGGGATTGCAGCCGATACTTTCGCCATACCGGGCAATATGCCCAGGACTCGAAATGGCTGGCCAACACCGATTTTCGCAACGCATCGAGACCAACGTCGGTCTGCGAGTGGATCCCAGAGTGGTTCTCTCCAGCCGCATTCTGCAACTTGGTCAGCAAGAACTTGAACAGGCCATCGAGACGGAACTGCTTGAAAACCCTGCCCTTGAACGGCTGCAGGATGAGCAGGAGCCCATCGACGATGCTGCCATCCTTCGTTGCGTGGCGCCCCACGAATTGCGGCCTTCCAGCGAGGACTTTGAATTCCAACGCAGCCTGCCTCAAGACGGTGAAGGCACCGATTGGGTGGATCTTGCTTCCACAAGCACTACCTTGCTGGACCATCTGCGAGGGCAACTGTTGGCCGTCTTGCCAAACAGCCTTGCTCAGGTCGGCCTCTACCTCGTGGAATGCGTCAACGAGAAAGGCTATCTGACGGTCGGAATTGAAGAAGTCGCCCTCGTCATGGACGTCTCCCTCGAAGACGCCGATTTCGTCCTCGACAAACTGCGCGAATGCGAACCGGCAGGGGTAGGAGCCCGCGATCTCGAAGATTGTCTCCTACTTCAGCTTCGGGATCCTGACAGCTTGGAGCAAAAGCTTGCCCGCGCCATCATTAAGTCCCACCTGGACGATTTTCTGAGTCGCAAGACCCTTCGAATCTCTCGGAGGTACAAGGTGATGCCCACCGTCGTGGAAGCCGCGTTCACCGAGATTCTGAAGTTGAGACCATTTCCAGGCGAAGCCTTTTTTGATGGGCAGCATCAGGGCCTTCAGGCAGGAAGGTCAAACGGCATCCAGCCCGACCTGGTGCTCGCCAGACGGGAAGACGGATGGCACGTGCAGGTGCGGGGGGCGGATCCAGCCTCCCTGAGCGTGAATCGCGAATACAGTCGCCGCTTCAAAGAACTCGCCCATTCGGAGCGTGCCCCGAAAGACGAGAAGCGACATATCTCCACTTACGTGGACCGAGCCAAAGTCTTCATATCCAGCGTCGAGCAGCGTCGCAAAACGATGCACGCGATCGGTGAATACCTGACAAGAAGTCAAGCAAGCTTCGTTTCAACCGGTAGCTACCAGTTCCTTCAACCCCTCACCCGGGCAAAGGTTGCCTCCGAACTGGGAATGCATGAGAGCACCGTGAGCCGCGCGACCATGGATAAGTTTGTTCAATTGGCCAATGGTGAAATTGTCTCGTTCGACGTCTTCTTCAAGCCCGCCCTCAGGGTTCAGAAGGTCATCGAAGAGATTTTGGCCACGGAGAACCCCGATAACCCTCTCTCTGACGATCGAATCGCCCAACTCTTGGCGCAAAGGGGCATCGAAGTCGCCCGTCGAACGGTGAACAAATATAGAGATCGCAACAGGCAACTGTCATCGCGAAAGCGGCGCTCGGCATAAAATGGCTGAGTGAAGATTTACATCTCTGCTGACATCGAAGGCATAACGGGCCTCGTAGCATGGTCCCAATGCGGTCGACCCGATGGCCAGCATTACGATTACCCGTTTGCTCGCCGCATGATGACGCATGACGTCAACGCCGCGGTTCGCGGAGCTCGTGCGGCCGGCGCTTCGGAGATCGTCATCAAGGATTCACACGGAAGTATGAAGAACCTGCTGATCGATGAACTCGAAGCGGGCGTACAACTGGTTTCCGGCTTCGGCAGCGGGCACGACGGCATGATGCAAGGCATAGACGAATCCTTTGATGCGGCGCTGCTCATTGGCTACCATGCAATGGCTGGAACGCTCGGCGGAATCATGGAACATACCTATTCCGGAGGCTGTCACCGCCTTTTGATCAACGGCCAACCCGCTGGGGAGATCGCTTTGAGCGCAGGCATCGCGGCAACCTACGGAGTGCCCATCGCCATGATAAGCAGTGACGAGGCTGGTTGTCGCGAAGCGGCGGCCCTAATCCCGGGTCTGACGACATTCACGACCAAATTCGGAATCGGGCGCTATCTCGGAAGACTGCTGCATCCAAGCGAAACGGGACCGGGAATCGAGGCGGCAGTCCAAAACGCCTTGAAATATCTAGCCAACGTGAAGCCTTGGCTGCCCTCAAACCCGGTGGTCATATCGACTGAATTCAACCGAAGCGAGGACGCAGACAGTTGCGCTCAATTGGTGGGTGTCAACAGGATCGATGCGTATACCTGCGAAGGGCACTATGAGACCTTCCATCTGGCCCAGCAAGGTGCCTTAAACATGTTGGAAGTCGCTTCTCTGGGTGCCAACGCCAATCGCTAACTCTAAAACACAAACCCCAGGGCGTTGATTCCACAAGGATCTCGCCGGACCTAATCTCACACCTTCTCGAGAATTGCTACGGCAGCCGCATGGCCCCGCTCATGACTGATCGTCACGTGGAGCCTGTGAACCTCACTCGTGTAGCCGGTCGACAGGATGTGGACTTCCGGAGCGCCACCGGCACCGCTGAGAATTTCCACCTGCTGCCACGTCAAGTCGGTGCCGACCGCTTTTGCAATGGCTTCTTTTGCCGCCCATCGTCCCGCCACGCTCTCCACCGTACGGCATTGCGCTCGCTCCCGTTGCGTCAGAACTCGTTGGACAAACCGTGGATTTGACATCGCTCGAGATATTCGCTCCACGTCCACCAGGTCAAGCCCTATTCCAATGATCATTCTTTGTGCCTTAAGGGAATATGTCGCGGCAATTGCCTCGAGATACGCTGCGTTTTGTCAGACAGTCCTTTGTGTTCGCGTTCCACGTCTCCAAGCTTAACTGAACCAGAGGTAGGATTTGATGGCGATCAAGCCGAACAGAGGAGCCAATTGAAGCCGGAAGAAATTACGAGAACGGAGTTTCTATACCTTTCCCACTTTGAGAAAGTTCTGTTCTATGTGCTTGTGTACACCTCTCTGGCCTGTATGGCTTATCAAATCGCTGGTAGGGCAAAGCTGTGGATGTCCGGAAAGCCGATTCCCTGGGGCTCGTCGAATCGTTCCGGCTGGAAGGCATGGGTACCTTCCATAGCGGATGTTACATCGTGGCTGCGGAACGTTTGGATCTACGTTCTGACACAGAAGAAGGTTCGCTCTTCGCGAAAGCGGTCTGGGGCACCGATGCACATGCTCATCTTTTACGGGTTCCTGACCCTGTTCGTCGGGACGACCTTGCTCGCGATCGACAAATACGGCCCGGTTCACTTCCATTACGGAACCTACTATTTGGGCTATGAAGAGACGCTCGATTGGATGGGTCTCCTCTTCCTCGCTGGCCTGGTCTGGGCTTTCTTCAAGCGACTCAAGATGTCCAAGCAGGAACTCGGTGCGGCTGATCTCCGGGACAAGGCGGATAAAGAGTACGCAAGGCAATGGCTTCAGGGGCGCAGGAGGCCGATGACCCACGCCCTCAACGATCATTTGACCTTAGGGTTGCTGTTCATAGTGGGCGCTACAGGTTACTTGCTGGAAGCGGCCAGAATGTCCGCGGACCCTCAACCGTTCGACTGGTCCGGCCCCGCCGGCCACTTTATCTCCACCCTTCTTCCACGGGTTACGCCAGATGGATACCGATTCATCTGGTGGTTTCACATGAGCTGGGTCTTCGTTTTCTTTGCTGTGATCCCTCGCATGCGGCTCCGGCACATCGTTATGGCAATCGCCTCCTCGGCGGGGCGGCCCGATCAACCCATGGGCGAACTGAGACCCATCTCGATGGATGAGGTCGAGCAGACGGGCCAAATCGGTGTCACGTTCGCCAGGGATTACTCGCGCTGGCATCTGATGTCCCTAGACGCGTGTATGGAGTGCGGTCGGTGCACCGAAGTTTGCCCCGCCTGGAGGGTCGGTAAGGTGTTGAACCCGAAGCAAGTGGTTCAAGACATTAGAGGCGCTATGTCGACAGGCGAGAACATCGCCCAAGTGGTTTCCGAGGAGGCCCTCCTGGCTTGCACTACCTGCAACGCCTGCGTGGAGGCGTGTCCAGTCCTCATCCGACACGTCGACCTCATCGTCGACGTTCGACGAAACCTCATCGCAGAAGGGAAGTTGTCTGGGACTGGAGCAGTCATGTTGCGACAAGTAGGTTCCACCGGCAACGCCTGGGGTGCCCAATCGTCCACTCGCGAAGATTGGATGAAGGACCTGGAGGTCCCTTTGTGCCGAAACGGAGGAGACTTTGAATATCTCTTCTGGGTTGGATGCGCAGGCGCGACCGATCCTGGCGCCGTGAAAACGACCAAGGCTGTAGCACAACTGCTGAAGCAAGCGGGCGTCTCTTTTGCTTGCTTGGGGCAAGAAGAATCCTGCACCGGCGACCCCGCCCGACGCATCGGGGACGAATTCCTCTTTCAGGAGAAAGCAGCCCAAAACGTTTCTGTGTTCGAAAAATACAAAGTGAAGAAGGTGGTTACCCCCTGCCCGCACTGCTTCAATACGTTGAAAAACGAGTACGGCCAGTTCGGCGGAAAGCTGGAGGTTGTCCACCACTCCCAGCTCCTCCAGGAGCTTGTCGAGGCTGGAAAACTCAAAGCGGCGTCGCCCGAAGCCGGGTCGGTCACTTTTCACGATCCTTGCTACCTAGCCCGCGTCAATAACGAAAGCGATGCCCCTCGCGCCTTGCTTGGTGAGAAAACCGACTTGAACGCAATGGGTATCCCCGAGGTCGTTGGAAATCACCGCCTCGCCGAACCCGCCAGTTTTGGCCGCAAAACTCTCTGTTGCGGAGCAGGAGGCGGTCGGATGTGGATGGAAGAACCGCCGGATCAGCGACCGGGAAACACTCGCGCAGAACAACTCTTAGCGACGGGAGCGAAGACGGTGGCTGTGGGCTGCCCTTTCTGCCGCATCATGCTGGACGCAAGCATCAAACAGGTCAGCCAAGAGGAGATCCGCCTGGTTGACCTCGCTGAGATGCTGCAAGACAGCAACCGTCCTTAGCCCAAAGGGAGCTCGTGGAGGGCGGTTCTTACGACAAGTGGCGATTCCTCACGGGCCGGGATGGACTGGAATCTCGCCCGGTTTCGTGAATCCCAATTCGCGTGCCGCCTGCTCTTTCCCAAGCGGACCTTGCACCTGAGCCTTTTCCCTCGTGAGGTCAACCCGCCGCTGCTCGGCTTCGCGCATCTTCTTTTGATACTCCGCTGTGCGTGCTTTTTGCTCTCCGTATACACGCCAAGGACGCGCGCTCAGCGCCGCTCCCACCAGAACGGCGGCTCCGATGATGGCCCAATTCCAATTCCTCTTCTTCGCTGGCTTCGGGTTTTTCATTTCACGTACTGAGTCAGGATCAAATTGGTATGCCCCGGGACCCCCATCGGCACTCCCGCAGTGATGATGACGTGATCACCAGCCTTTAGACGACCCTTCTTGACAAATCCCGCCATCGAATTTTCGACATTTGCTTCGGTCGTCGTGGCGTGAGGCACGATGATTGATTCAACGCCCCAAACGACCGCCATCTTTCGACTCGTCCGCTCATCCCACGTCGCGCATAAAATTGGAGCAGCCGGCCTGAATTTGCTGACAAGCCGGGCCGTCTGGCCGCTCGTGGTCGTTGTGATGATCGCCTTCGGTTTGATGATCTTGGCCAACTCATTCACTGCGAAGGCCACTGCCTCCGTGTGCGATTTGTGCCCAACGGCCTGCAGACGTTGCTCGATCCGCTTCCGATCAAGCAAAGGTTCCGCCTTGTGGGCGAGCCGAACCATAGTTCGAACGCATTCGGCGGGATACTCGCCGCTCGCTGTCTCCCCGCTCAGCATGACCGCGTCGGTGCCGTCCAGAATTGCGTTAGCCACATCGGTCGATTCCGCGCGTGTCGGCCTCGGGGAGTGCATCATGCTTTCCAACATCTGGGTGGCTGTGATCACCGGTTTGCCTGCCGCAAGGCACTTTGAGATGATCATCTTCTGGGCAATCGGCACGTCGTCAATGTGCATTTGTAGGCCCATGTCGCCCCTGGCCACCATCACCACATCCACCACTTCGAGGATATCTTCCAGATTTTGAATGGCATGCCGAGTCTCGATCTTCGCGCAAATGCCGACCGTCTTGTCCAATTCGTCTACGATCCATCGTAAATCGGCCACATCGTTGGCGCATTGCACATAGCTTAAGGCAACCATGTCAACTCCGGCTTTCACCGCTTCCACCAAGTCTTCCAGGTCTTTTGGCGTGATGCAGGGCGTGTCGAAGACCTTTCCCATCAGGGTCACACCCTGCCTGCTCTTCACCAACCCAGAACTGCGGGCTCTCGCTGAGAAGTTATTGCCGGTCTTCGATCCGATCTTCAACTCCACATCGCCGTCGCCCAAAAGCAGCCGGTTCGCTGGCTGCATGGCCTCCAGAATCTCGCGCTGAGATATGGGAATGGTTGCGCCAGGATCGGGTCCCACTGTCAACCGCTGTCCGGCTCTTATCTGGATTGCGCCATCGGGCACGGCGCCGATGCGGAATTTGGGTCCCTGCAAGTCGACGAGAATGCCGATGGGGGCAATGTCTGAACTGAGTTCTCGAAGCCATCCGATCCATTTCCGGCGAGTGTCCCAGTCGCCATGGCTGCAATTAATCCGGGCGACATTCATCCCGGCATCGATCAATCCCTTGATCTTGGTGCGGCTGTCGACAGCCGGTCCCAAAGTGCAGACGATCTTCGTGCGCCGCTTCATTCTAAGGGTCTAGACGCACTAGCCCTTGACTTCGCCCCAAAGCCGCTCGAATTTGGCAATGAGCTTCTCCATGGCCTCGAATCCACCGCGCCAGAAGGCTTCCGATTCCAAGTCCACACCGACGGTCGCCATCAGCTCAGCCGGAGACTTCGACCCGCCAAGGCGAAGCAAATTCACGTACTTCTGCTCGAAGCTCGGTCCCTCGGTCTTCGCCATCTGATAGAGCGAGAGGACAAGCAACTCGCCGAATGAGTAAGCATAAACGTAAAACGGCGCGTGGATGAAGTGGCCGACGTAACTCCACCAACTCCTGTGCTGCTCCCCGAGCTTGACGCTGTCACCGAACATGGCTTGGATCTCTGTCTGCCAAATCTCGCCAAACTTCTCCGCCGTGAGTTCTCCGCCCTCACGACGCTCGCGGTGACACTCGCTCTCAAAGCGGTACATCGCCGCCTGCCGAAACACGGTTGCGAAGACGCCCTCAATCTTTTGAGCATAGAGGGCCAAGCGATCCTTTGACTCCGCTGTGCCCGTAATCTTTTCGAACACAAGCATCTCGCCAAAGGTGCTGGCAAGCTCGGCCAGCGGCAAAGTGCCATGAAAATTGAAGTAAGTCTGCTCGCGGCTCAACGAGGCGTGTGCGCCGTGCCCCAATTCGTGAGCCAAGGTCATCACGTCGTCAATCTTGTTCAGGTAGTTCATGAACACGATCGGGTGAGTGTCAGGCGTGTTGTAGTTACAGAATGCGCCGCCTCCCTTTCCCTTTCGCGGCTCAGCGTCGATCCAATTGCCGTCGAAGAACTCCTTGGCTCTGGCGGACAACGTAGGGCTGAATTGGCCGAAAGCGTCCAGCACGATCCGCTCGGCTTCGCTGTAATCGACCATCTCGCTCGTCTCGTAAAGCGGCGCATACCGGTCCACGTGGGTCAATTCCGGCAAATTCAGAATCTCTCGCTTCACTTTATAGAATCGATTGACAAGACCGTAATTCTCAACGCACAGCCGGATCACAAGATTGACTGTGCTCTGATTCAGTTCGTTGTTGAGATGGCGAGCATGTTGGGGAGATGCAAATCCTCGAAGTCGATCCTCCATGCTCTTGTCCTGAAGGAGGTTGTTGTAGGTGAAGACGAGCACCCGCTGCAGGTCAGATAACCCGTCGGTGAAGGCGTCTGCCGCCGCCGTTCGCACGGCGCGGTTAGGGTCTCGCAGGTATGCCAACAACTCAGACTGATTCTTTTCCTGCACCTCCGTCGACCCAGGCGCCCTGTACTTGAATGCGTGGTTTGCGGTTATTTCTTCGAACAATCGCACCCATGCCCGGGAGCCGGTGTTCGAGGTCTCTTCGAGAACGATTTCCTCCGGCTCCGTGAGCCGGAATGGGCTGTACGTTCGGGCGACCGTTATGTAGTGCACGTAATTGGCCAACAAGGGATTGCCGATAACGGCGTCTATGGTCGCCTGGGGCGCCGCTTGCAATTCCAATTCGAAGAACATCAAATCCACGCTGAGCTCAGTGCTCTTTTGCATCTGCTTCTGCATGAATGAACCCACCGCCGGATTGCCGCTATCCGTCGCGAACATCATGTGGGCGTAGGTGATTGGCTTCGCCGACTCTTGCGCAATGGCTTCCATTTCCCGCAGCGCCGCCGCCAAAGTCGCCGCATTCAGGTCAGGTGCATTGATCTTCCCGCGGTACTTCGCGGCGAATTCCACAGCGTTTCGCCTGGCTTGAATCCAAGTCTCTTCAATTCGTGGATCCTCTAAGCCCGCAAAGAGGAAGGAAAGGTCCCACCGAACCGAGGGTGGGGCGATTGTGGTGGCGCTCATTTCCCGATTATGACGCGCCAGCACGGGACCAAATTCACCGGCGCTTCTTGCCAAAGAACTTACGGTCGAGGGAAAGGTCACCAGCCCCCGAAATGACAAACATCAACGCGAAGATTCCAAGCGATAGCGGGTAGAAGACACTCGACACCACCCGCCCGTCCCCGGCCTGCAGCGCGCTCACGAAGTTGCCATGGGAGAACGCGAAAAAAGCTGCGACCGCCATGGAAGAAAGGATGCCGAATGCGGCAAACCGAGTGAGGAATCCGACGATCAAGCCGATGCTGCCAAGGAATTCGGCGATGATGTTAAGAATGGTCAGTGCTTGGCCAACATGATGCTGCCGGTGCATGATCTCGATCCAACCCTGGATGCCCGCTCCCCCAAAGACACCGAGAGCCTTTTGAGACCCGTAATAAAGCATCACGAGACCCAACCCTATGCGTCCGACGAGTAGTGAGAAACTTTGAAGTTTTGCTTGGTTCATGACGGCATTCCTGAGCCAATATACGTTTTGAACCGTCAGACAGCATCTCCTATCTCCGAAATGGAGATTTATTGCGGAATTGCCTTCTTTTCTCGGCTCAATCTGGCCCCGATCTGAGGCTAAAATGAGCCTTCGGGACGCACCTTGGAAAACATCCGACGACCTCTGTCCTCATTGCTCGAACCAACGTGGGAAAACCTGATCCACGTGATCGACATCCTGCTCGTCGCGTTCGTCGTCTTTCAAGTGCTGAAGCTCATCCAAGGGACCAGGGCGTGGCGCGTGTCTCTGGGAATCATCGCCTTTCTCTTGCTCCTTGGCCTCAGCAGTTTTCTCCACCTCGACACCCTTCATTGGCTGCTTGACAAAGCCACCTTGCTCGGCCCCGTCGCCCTTGTCATCCTGTTTTTTCCAGAGCTGAGACAGGCGATGGAAGGGGTTCTCAGCTTCGTACCGGCACGACTCCTGGAGTCGACGATCGAGGCAAGAACCATCGAAGAGTTGGTCGCCGCCATGTCTGAGCTTTCCGCCCAAAGCACTGGCGCTCTCGTGGTCATCGAACGCAGCGCTTCGCTCGCCGAAATCATCTCAAACGGAGTGGAGCTTGACGCCAAAATCAGTGCCCCTCTAATGTGCTCGATCTTCTATGAAAAGAACGCCCTTCATGACGGCGCCGTCGTGGTGCGCGGAGACAAGATCGTCGCCGCAGCCTGCCGACTTCCCTTGAGCGAGTCCTCAAGGCTGGATAAGACCGTCCACATGAGGCACCGTGCCGCTGTCGGAGTCACTGAGGCCACCGATTGCCTCGCTTTAGTCGTCAGCGAAGAGCGAGGCACGATGAGCGTCGCGTTGAACGGCAGACTCGAGCGCATCCACACGATCAAGGAACTGAGAGAGCATCTGAATCACGAGTTGCGCGGCGCCGATGGCGAATTTGTCGAACGACGTTCCCGGCCAAGGCTCCGCAGGCAAAAGGAAGGGGCAGCCAAGTGAGTTGGCTTTCAAGTAAGGCATTTCTTGCCGCGCTGTCCGTCCTGATTTCGTTGATCCTCTGGCTGGTCGTTCAAAGCCAAGCGGCGGATCATGACAACACGCTCAACGGTATCCCACTCGAACTCCGCAATCTTCCGGAAGGGCTGGCCGTTGTCAGCGACAAGGACCCCGTCGTGAACTTGACGGCCCACGGTCCTGACAACCAAGTGGGAAAAATCCACGCGGAAGACTTGAAGCCGTATGTGGATCTTTCCCGAGCTACGCCCGCCGCCAAAAAGGGCTATTCGGTCAAGCTGGATCGAGCCAACAAGGATAAGGATCACGGCGTCAATTGGACCCTGGGAACGTTCACCCTGACCATCGAAAGGATTGAATCCAAAGACATGCGCGTGGGAGTGGTCACCGCAGGCACTGTGCGAGACCCCAACATGTTCTTCCTGAACGCCACCGTCGAGCCTGCGATCGTGACCGTCAGTGGCCCGGAAAGCCTCTGCAAGCAGGCCAAAGCGGCGAGAGTATTCCTTGACCTTGCCACCATCGGGGCCGGGAACGCACAGTCCAAAGAAGTGGAAATCCTTGACGGTGAAAACCACCCGATTACGGGCCTGAAAGTCGAACCCAAAGATGTCCTCCTTCGACCAGTCCTCGGCGCAGCGGACCAGAACAGGATGCTGCTGGTTGTCCCGTCGTTCCAGGGAACGCAGCCTGACCTTGGTTTCCAGGTCACCAAATACTCCGCAACGCCCGCACAAGTTGAATTCGCCGGACCAAGCGAAGCGCTCGCTCGCCTTCGCTCAACGACGGTGCCGACGGACAAGATCGATCTCACTGGCCTGAGGCAAAGCGCAACCATCACCGTCGATTTGGATTTGACCAAATTCAAGGGACTGACACCAAAAACGAAAACGGTCAAGGTCCACGTCCAAATCGAACCGGTCGGCGGTACGCCAACCCTGCAACCCCAAGGCCCATGAACGAAATCCGACCCATTCGAGACGGGGAGGCAGAGGCATTTCTGGAACTCCTCTGTGAGGTCTTCGAACTGGACTACAGCCGCGCCCAGGGCATCTTCTTCAGCGAACCCATGTTCGACCTTCAGAGAAAATGGGCGCTTTTCGACCGCGGCCAAATGATCTCGATCCTCACAACCGTACCCCTCGAGTTCGGATGGGGCCGCGCCATCGGAATCGCGGGGGTCGCTACGAAGGGAAGCCGCAGGCGTCAGGGCCTTGCCGGAATCCTCCTCAATTATGTGCTCGCCCAATCCGAGAAAATCGGGGAGGATGCCGCCTTCTTGTTCGCCAAGCAAACCACCGTCTACGAGCGAAGCGGCTTTAGCCTCGTCGACAAAGTGATACGCGCCCCCATTCGAGCCTTGGGCGACATCTCCGACCACGAACCTCTTCCCATCGAAGAGGTGATGAAGCTTTACGAGCATTGGTCTTACGCCAACGACAACCGCCTTCGCCGCGACGAGCGGCGGTGGAACTACTGGAAGTGGAACTTCAAGGTTTGTACGCCGTTTCTGGGTGGCTACGTCTGCCCGGAAGGATCGCTCGTGCGCGAGTGTCTCACCGACGGCCTTGAGCATTCCTGGCCCGTGCCCAAGGGCACCCACTGGCTCGGCCTCTCATCCATGGCCGTCAATATGGGGGTGCCCATCGGGGCTCCGCAAACCGAACTCCTCCTCATGGCCCGCAACGCCCCCGCCCTCCCCCAAATGTTTATGACCGATCAGTTCTGATCAGCTAGCCACGCACCGCCACGGGACTGAAAAGCAGCCCCATCTCGAAAACGTGCTGGAGATATCTTAAACGCGGGTCAGGTGCCGACCAGGATTCGCAAAGAACCTAGCGGCCGAGGACGAATCCTAGGGCGAGGCACCCTGCCGCGGTCACCGTCGGTACCAGCCATTTGAAGCTGGGCATTGCCCAGCAAGTGATAAAGCCCGCGATCGCAAACGGAACTTGCAGAATCCGCAACGTCCCCCAATACGGCTCAGCGGCTCCGCTTCCCAGGAGACGGAGGAACACAAAGAACCCGCTGCAAACCAGCCACTGCAGGGCAAGGTAAAGCGAGATCGTTAAGACTCCGACCCGTGAACTCCTCATGGCCGCGAGGCTTCCCCCGATGAACGCCGCAACGGGGAAGCACCAATACACGAGGGGCCAGAGAATTCTCGTTGGGCCAAAGAAATGCACCGTATCCAACGCCATCGCGGCGACGACGGCAGCCGCCATGGTGGCAGTGCCCAAACCCGCTGAAAGGATGGTGCCAAACCAGGGCCGTACTTTCGACTCCTCGGTCATTGACGAAGCTTACCGCTGAGTCATTTTTTGGCACTGGGTCCACCCACCAATGGGTTCGTCCCTAGGCTGTTCTGAGGCGACCCGTCAAAATCCAGGCCGTCAATCGCTGCCGATGACCAGAAGGCCCTCTCATAACGAACCGGCTCCAGGATGGCAACCCATCTCGTTGCTAGGCCGTACTCAGATCGTGGTCGTCCATAATCACACCAGGCATATGAGCAAGGAACGAGACGCCATCCCAATGCTGGAAGAGTTCCTGACCCAGGCTCGGCCGCCAAGTGACGGGAACGTGTACCAGCCGAAGCTCGACTGGTGGTTTGCAATCCTCGCAGGCATCCTCGTGCTGATCGTCTTGTCGCCGTTCTTCGGCTTGAACAAGAAGGACGGCATCGGTGCCGATGCGATTGGTTTTTTTGCCGGATGGGGAATGCTCCACTATCGCCGCACCCAACGGGCCATCCAGATTCAACGACTCTCGCCACCGCAAAGGGCGGCGTGGGAGCGATGGGAGCGTGTCAAAAGACTCCCCTACCTCCAGAAGGATGGACTCCACAAGTACATTCCTGGACCCGTCCTCCAATCCCTCGAGAATGCCGCTCGGGCGTGGCATCATGCCCGCGAAGAGCTTAATTCCATCGCCGTGATCGACCCTGCGTTTGCAAACGAGATTCGCTTGGAAGTCGATACCCTGATGACGGCGGCGGCGGCCTCGGTGAGCCCGGTGACACGAAAAGACGACCAAGGCAGAAGCGCGGTGAGACGGATGGAAGGAGATCTGTATTTGATGAATCAGGTCTGTCAGCGCATCGATCGCGAAGCAGAAAGTTTGCGCCGCTGGGCGGATGACACCCAGCACCTGACCGCTGCCGGGGAAACATCTCTGCGTGAAAGGCTCGCTAAAGCGCGATCTGAACGCGCCGTCGCCGAAGCGGAACTCAACGAGTCTCTTGGCGCGTTGTAGTGTGCCTTTGGCGTCGGAGTCGCCTCGCGTTTCACTTCGGCCGCTCGAAGATCAACTCAATCCGATGGCACTTGGTCCTATCGGACTTACAGGAATCGGCATATACTGTTCGTAATGTGCCGGCAAATTCGCCTGGCGGGGAGTTGATTCCATGAAATCGATGTTAAGTTTAGCGCTGGCTGCGCTCGTGGCAACGGGTGCCTTTGCAGACGGGCCCAAAGATTTGGGCAGGAGCACTGACTCAAAGAAAACGGTCAAAGCGAGGGAGTGGAGTGTTAAGGCCGATTACATTGAAGCCTGCTCGTGCAGCATGTTCTGCGCATGCTACTTCAACACTCAACCGGAAGGGGGAATGGCCTGTGAATTCAACAACGCGGTCAAAATTGCGACGGCTCACGTGGGCGACGTAAACCTGGACGGCAAGAAGTTTTGGCTTTCAGGAGACCTCGGGGGAGACTTCACAAGGGGTATGAAAGCCGCCGTCGTGACGTTCGACACGGGGACGACTCAAGCTGAAAAGGACGCCATCGTCTTCCTCGTCACGAAGATCTACCCCGTCAAATGGGGCTCCGTGAAAATGGACGAGGCGCCGATCACATGGGAACGAACAGGCATGGATGGCCACGCAACCGTGGGGGACAAAGGCGAAGTCATCCTTAAAGGAATCGCTGGGCCCGATGGCAAAGAAGCCGTTCTTCAAAACGTGAAGTATTGGGGAGCCGACTCGAACACCGGTTTCGAGCTGGCCTATTCAACCCATCACTACAAAGGCAATGGATTCAACTATTCGCATGAAAAGCGAAACGGATTCTTCATCCACATAGAATCCGCCGGCAGCGAGTAAGCCAAAGTACCGCAACGAAACAAGGGCGGCCGCCAATGCGGCCGCCCTTATTTCTTGTCTGGCTTAGGCGTTTCCAAATCCACACCCACCGATTTCCCAGCCCCGACGATGTCCGCGAACAACGTCCGCTCCTTCAGGTCGAAAGTCAGAACACGGCGCCCCCTCGAATCCGGATACCCGGTGTTCTTGACGCCCCTAACCGCGGAAAGCGCGTCGTCCAATTTGTCCAGCTGCGCCTGCGTAAGTGTGGGGCTCTCTTCGATGGTCAATTTCCCGTCAAATGCATCGCCCGCCTTTCTGATGGCGATCACCACGTCCTGGAGACTGACATGGGCGGTATCCATTTTGAATCTGGCCGTGGGCGGGGTTAACTTAAGATCGAGCGATTTGACCGTTTGCACTTTGGAGAGTGCGGACCGCACCTCCCGTACACAATCGCTTCAGGTCATGCCTTGAACAAGGAACGAGACTTGGCGCACTTCGGCCTTCTGTCCCATTCCGACCGGCGCGATCACAAAAATCGAAACCAATGCGGGTAGCCAGTTCATGATGAAATTATACGCGCACCAATTTGCTCAATCCGTCACGGTCAATCGGCGTCAGCAGCCGCGTCAGCCTCTCAGGCCATGAATTCTGCATGGATCGCATCTTCACCGCGTACGGGCGCAGATGGTCTCACAGGGCCCTCATAGGTTTGCCCAAGCAGGTCAAGGAGACTCAAGATGCCCGCGAAATTCGTCCGATGGCCGGTTGGCTCATGATGTGACCGATGCAAAGTGGGGCTTGCAAGGACTTTTGAAAACCAGCCCCAATCCAGGTCCAGATTGGAGTGGAGCAAGACCGTGTAAAGCCTCTCCAACGTAACGAGTAGCGCAATCGATCTCAAATCGATCCCCAGAACCAGCGCCGGAAGGTTCGCACCGACAATGATGAAGAGGAAGTCGACCGGGTGTTGCCTGGATGCCGCGCTCCACGTCATGTCCACCACCGTATGGTGGACTCGGTGGAACTGCCAAAGAAAAGACCATCGATGCGACAGGCGATGGGCAAAATAAACCCAAACCTCCGCCATCAGCAACGCCGCCGTCACTTGCAGCCAGAACGGCTGCAAGTGAACGATCGACGTCCACGTGTGGGGCACCTGCTGCCTCAACTGGAAAGCAAGCTCGTACACGATTCCTGCAGCCATCCACAGCCCGTACGACTGGTAGAACCAGAGGCACGCGAGGTCTTTCAGCTTTGGCCGCGTCGCTTTGTCGCCCTCAAAAATCTCCTCAAGGGGCCAGAAGATTAGGGCACTGGCGCCGACGAACAAGAGTCCGCCGGCAAAAACTTCCAAGGAAGTCCGAAGGAAATCGTGTGACTGCATGGCTCACTCCTACGTCAGTAGCCGGTCACGACGCCTCCGCCGGCGGTGAACGGATAGGCGACGGCAAAGACCACAAACCCCAAAAGAATCGCCGCAATCAGGAAGCCAAGTTTTTTTCGCATTGCTACACCTCCAACGATGTCTCAATGTCTAAGTGGGGCACAAAAGCCAAGTTCGTTCTGCCAAGTTGCTCGCAACTACACGTTTTGGGCAGTTGGCCCCACGCGATCACCCAGAGACCCGCTATGCGCCCAAGACGATGCCCTTCCGCAGCGATGCTTGATGCGCTGACCACATTTCTTGGTGGCCTTTCAATTTCCGGAGGCTCGCCCAGCTGCCAAGGGTCCCCGTTCCAAAGAAGATGAAGTCTCCCTCCGCGTGACCTTGCCTTGCAAGTGCGGTCGCTTCCTCGTCAAACCCAGCGGAAGCTGCCGCTGCGGCGAGACACAGCGGTTGGATATATTCGACCTCCGACCGGCGTTTCAATGCGGCATAAACTTTGGCCGCCTCGGTTTGATTGCCGACCCCTGCGTATGCCGCCGCCGTGCCCATGACAAGCCAGGGATGGCGCTTTGTCGCTCGCTGTGCCTCGTCCGCAATCGCAAGCACCTCGCCGTATCGACCCGCGATCAGCAGGATTTCCATCCGCATCCACCATGCCACCATCATGTTTGGCTCGATTTCCAGGGCTCGAACGGTCTCCGCGAGCCCCTCGTCCGATTGGCCATTCAAGGCCATCGCCATGGCGCGCATGCTGCGCACCCATGGGCTGAGGGGGTCCATCTCCAACGCGATTGCCGTTTGCCTCAGCGAATCCTCGGCGCGACAACCGTCCACCCAAAGGCCCCACAAGGCGTATTCACAGCGGGCGCGTGTGTGCGAGGGCGACAACTCGATGGCCCTTTTCCAATGTCGGACTGCACCTTGGATATCCCTCTCCTGTGTGAGCAAAAGCGCCGCCATCGATGAGTGGCATTCCGCCAAATTGGGGTCAAGGGCAAGCGCCCTTTCAGCCGCTGCTCTCGCGTAAGGCATAACCTGGGCAGGCGGCCAGATGCTGTAAAGCCCCATCAGGCGATAAGAATCCGCCATGAATCCAAGGGCTTCCGCATAGTTGGGATCAAGGATCACCGCCAGTCGAAACTCTTCGAACGCGGCAGTGACGGACTGGCCGCGCTGCCATTGCAATGCTCTGCCACGAAGAAAATGATCGTACGCCTCAAGGTTGCTTGTGCCGCGTTTGCCCTCACCCTCACTCGCTGCGGAACCAAGAGACACCGCCAATTTAGCCGCCACTGCCCTCGCAATCTCGTCCTGCACGGCGAAGATGTCCTCCAGGTCACGGTCATAGGTCTCAGACCATAGGGTAGCATCGTTGGTCTCATCGACAAGCTCCATGGTGATCCGAACCCGCTCTCCAGCTTTGCATACGCTGCCCCCCAGCACGTTCCTGACGTTGAGCTTCTTGGCGATTGTTGGCAGATCGACGTCCTTGCCTTTGAAGCTGAACGCAGAGGTCCGCGAGGTCACGCGCAGGTTCGGACTCTTTGCAATCACGTTCAGGATCTCCTCCGTCAGGCCGTCCGCGAAATACTCGTTATCCTCGTCGCGACTCATGTTGACCATAGGCAAGACGGCAAGGGTTGGAACCTTTTCCTTAACGGCGGCTTCCAACGGTTTTCTCTGGGTCAAGCGGTAGAGGCGCTCGGGCCTTTCGAGGTCCTTCAATTCAAATTCGCCGAATTCTTCAACGACCGCATCTTTCGGCAAGAAGTCTTGGACAAGTTCAAACGTAGCCGCCGAAAGAACCGATTCGCCCCCGTGCGCTTTGGAAAGAAGCCTTGCGATGCGGTTCAAAGTGGGGCCAAAGTAGTCCCCGTCACGCTGCTCAGCGGGTCCCGTGTGGATGCCACAACGAACCTTGATCTTAATCGGCTCTGGCCACTGCTCAGACTCCACTGCCGCTTGGATGTCCAAAACGGCACCGATTGCCTCGTGGGCGTTGTGGAAGGCGACGCAAAAGGCATCTCCCACAGTCTTGAAAACGTGTCCTTCGTGAGCCTCCGTCGCCTTGCGCAGGAGGTGGTCGTGACGTTGAAGAGCGATCGCCATCGCCTCGCGATGGGCGTCCCACAACCGGGTGCTGCCCTCGATGTCCGTGAATAAAAAAGTTACGTTGCCTTGTGGAAGGTTCACTGGTTCGCGTAAGCCAAAGGCTTGGTCTCCATTATGGTGCGAATACGCACCCAACCACGGACTTCAAGAAACCATCTTCGAAAGCACGAGCACGATCCCTTCGCCTTTGGGATGTTGTTCTCTTGCAACGACCTCGTACCCGTGTCGCAAGTAAAGTCGTTGATTCGATTCCATGACCTCTCGCGTCGACAGCCGCACTTCGGCATAGCGGCACTCTAGGGCCCGTTGGTCGACGTAATCGAGAATCGCCCCCGCAAGGCCGAGCCCTCGATGGCTCGGCACCACGCTGATCCTTGAGCAATACACGTGGTCTGGCATGAATTCGTAGCGCGCCGAACCGACGGCCTCCCCCGAGATGAAAGCAAGCGCGGCGCCGCCCCTGGCAGCGCTCGCCTTAAATTCGTCCAAGGATTCGGTCAGTGCTCCGGAAGGCGGTTCAAGGGCTCCCCGATACTCCTCGAAAGCGGCCAACATGATTCGCCACGCAACAGGCATCTCATCAGGCGTCGCCTCACGAACTTTGATCACCTGATTAAGGTACCTCGTTCCGTCCGCGTAGGCATGAACAAGGGGCATTCGTTCCCGGCGTGGGAAGATATCTCGTGCGGAATTGGGCGTGACTGACCACCCTTGCACGACGGCCAGAGGTCGCCAAACGCCCCATAATTGGAGCTTGTGATCGAACAAATTCAAATCGAGTTGGCCGAACTCGCGAGAAGGGAAGACATCCGTATCCTTTACGCCGCCGAGAGCGGCAGCAGGGCATGGAGCTTTGAGAGTGAGAACTCGGATTGGGACGTTCGATTCATATACGCTAGACCGCAGGACCGGTACCTCTCCATCAAGAGCGGGCCCGACATGGTCGAGCGACAACTCCCTGGTGACCTCGACTTTGCCGGCTGGGACTTGCCAAAGGCTCTCGGCCTCTTTGCGAAGACGAATCCAGCCCTCCTCGAATGGCTGCGCTCGCCCATCGTGTATGCGACAGATGAATGCGTTGTTGCCAAGCTTCGAACACTGGAGCCCTTGTACTTCAATCTCAATGCGGGCATTCACCACTATCGAAGCTTGGCCATAACGACCTTCACCAGCTACCTTGAGCAAGGTCAGATATCCCTCAAGAAATACTTTTATTGTCTTCGCCCATTGTTGGCTTGTCTAAGCCTGCTCCGGACCAAACATTGGCCACCAACTCGGTTCGACGAACTGGTCGAAGGCGAGATCGAACCCGGAGAACTACGGACGGCGATTGGGGAGTTGATTGCCATGAAACGGAAATCCAGTGAGCTTGGCGCGGGAAAGACGGTGCCTGTCGTGCACACCTTTATCGAAAAGCAGTTGGCTCATCTTAAAGCGTTGGAGCTTGAAGGCAATCCAAAGGTCGATCTGGAACCACTCAACGTGCTTTTTCGTTCGACAGTTTCAAGAAACAGATCATGAACGCGTCGGATCGAGTCTTCCTCAGGGCCTTCGAGCCTTCCGATGCCGTCCGCCTGTTCGAAATCGAATCTCAGCCTGAAATGGTTCGATACCAGGAATTCGAACCGCGAACGATGGAATCCGCCCAGCTCTATGTGCACAGCGCCATTAGGGATCAAGGAGACTCTTACGTCGAGCTGGCAATTTGCGACCATCAAGATGCCGAATTTATCGGAAGAGTGGGAGCTGCCATCAAAGGCGAAGCGGCTTGGATTTGGTATGTAGTGGACCCAGAATATCAGGGACGGGGATTTGCCAAACAGAGCGTCAGCTTGTTCTTGCGCCGGCTGGTCGAATTAGGGATCCGCGCTGCCCACATCGAATGCGATCCCAGAAACGTGCCCTCATGGACCCTTGCCGAAGCTTTGGGCTTTGAATTGCTGAGTTAATCCGAATGAGGGACACTCGTCAAAGGGGAGTGCTGCGGTTCAA
>CAZUCK010000020.1:0-21301 GCA_964619505.1 uncultured Fimbriimonas sp.
AACCCAGAAAATCAGGGACGGGGATTTGCCAAACAGAGCGTCAGCTTGTTCTTGCCCCGGCTGGTCGAATTAGGGATCCGCACCGCCCACATCGAATGCGATCCCAGAAACGTGCCCTCATGGCGCGTTGCCGAAGCTTTGGGCTTTGAATTGCTGAGTGAATCCGAATCAGGGACAATCATCAAAGGGGAGGACTGCGGTTCAAAGCTGTATGTCCTTGAATTCAAATGAACCTTGCCGTCCGCCCATACATTCGAGAGGATTTGCCTGAAATCGTCCGCATTCAGAACGAGGCAAGCCCCATGCACCGCTATTCGCTCGGGGAATTGGAACGCGACATGGTGGACCTCGAACCCGATCTGAGGCATCACTTCTATGTTGCCGAAATGGAAGAGGCGATCAAGGGTGTCGCAAATGTCCATCGCACGGCCGGCATGCACCACCCGCAGAAATTCCATGCGGAACTTTATGTGCCCCCACAATTGCGCGGCAATGGAGTCGGTCGAGCGCTTTACCAGACAATCCTCGATTGGGCAAAGCCGTTCGACCCAATCAGCTTCCTCACGCACGTTTCGGAAAGCGACATGGCCGCGCTGTCGTTTGCCGCAAACCGTGGCTTTGTCGAAATGAAAAGAGACTTCGTTTCGACGCTCGAATTCAGCGGATTCGATCATCAACGCTACAGGCCACTTGAACTGAAGCTGGAGGCGGAGGGTGTCACGTTCCGGACTCTAACGGAATGTGATTCGGTCGAGCTTAGACGAGAATGGTACGAAGCCTTTAGCGAAGTGCGCCAGGACGTGCCAAGGATTTCGCCTCCAACGCCCTTGACGTATGAATTCTTCGAGAAACACGTGATCGAAGATCAAGAGTTGCTACGGGCGGGCACCATCTTCGCCTTTGAACGCGGCGCCATGATCGGGTTCTCGGGCGTCTTCGAGGGGGCGACGCCGGGCTGGGTCGACCAATGGCTGACCGGGGTTCGAAGACCCGCCCGGGGCAGAGGGATCGCCACCGCCCTTAAGCTCCGCGTCATCCGCGCCGCGAGTGCGCTTGGCTTCAAAACCATGCAAACGGAAAACGACACGACTAACGTGGCTATGCTCGCCGTCAATGAAGGGCTCGGATTTGTACGGCAGCCCGCCGTCTTGACGGTGGTCAAGACTTTTCGAGAGCCTTAGGAAGGTCGTTCGGCCAGATCAGAGCCTGGGCGGCAATGACAGTCACTCCGTTGAAGGTGATCGACGGAGAGCCATAGAGCCTGTAGCCCAGGGCAAGAGCTTCCGTGACTCGGAAGCAAAAGTCCGCGTCGTCCGGCCCAGTCAAAATACGGTAGCGAGGAAGATTGTCAGGCGGTTCCGTCATGAACCAATTATGATCGGGCCCACCGCGCAAACGGGGGCCCGATTCAGGCTCTACTTGTGAACGTTCAGCGTGACAACCGCACTGTGGACGACGGTTCCACTCGTCCCCTTGACCATCAGCGTGTAGGTCGTCTTGGTTGTCCCTTTGACGGTGGCGATCTTCAGAGTTGAAGTCCCAGAGCCCGTCACCGAACTCGGTGTAAAGGTGACCGTCGAATTCGATGGAGCGCCGCTCACGCTGAAGCTGACGGAGTTCGAGAAGCCGCCCACCGATCCAACGGCAACAATGTAGGTCGTGCTCTGGCCCGAACTGATGCTGCGGTTGGACGGCGATACGGTGATCGTAAAATCAGGTGCCGTTGGCTTTGCCGAGACTTGGCTAGAGTTCCCGCTCTCGCCACCCGCGTTGACCGCCGACACCACATAGTAGTACGTTGTGCCGTTCGTCACCGTCGAATCTGTAAACGACGCTGTTGCAGGCGATGCCAACGTTGCATAGGGACCTCCACTCACCGTGGACCGCTTGACGTTGTAGGTGGTTGCACTCGTACTTCCTGACCAGGTCAAAGAAACTTGGGCGTTGCCCGCGACCGCCGTCAGACCCGTTGGGATCGGAGGCGCCGGCACGTTTGGCGTTGCGCTTGCTTGGTTCGAGTTGCCGCTCTCGCCTGCTGAGTTGACAGCCGTCACCACGTAGAAGTAAGCCGTCCCGTTAACCACCGAAGAATCGGCGTAAGAAGCGGACGTCGGCGCTCCGATGGGCGAATAAGGTCCGCCGCTCACAGTGGACCTGTAAACGTTGTAACTCGTCGCGCCGGAACTTGCTGCCCATGAGAGCGAAACGAGACCATTGCTGCCGACGGCGGCCAAACTGGTTGGTGCCGAGGGGATGGCAATGTTCGGCGTGGCGCTCGCTTCATTGGAGTTGCCACTTTCCCCAGCGGAGTTGACCGATGTCACCACATAGAAGTAGGTCGTGCCATTGACGGCCGTCGAATCCGTGTAAGAGTTGTTAGCGGGTGCGCCCACCTGCGAGTAGGGCCCTCCTGTGACTCCGGCGCGGTAAACCTTATAGCTCGCGGCACCCGAACTGCTCGTCCAGGTCAGCGCGACCTGCGAGTTTCCGCCCGAGGCGGCCAAATTGGTCGGCGTCGCCGGAGGATTCACCGCGATCTGGGTGGCCACGAAGGCGCCAAAATCGATCGCGCCCCAGCCGGTCACCATGTCCCAGCCGCTGTGCGCGCTTGAGGTTGTGCCATTGGGTAGGGTGCCATTGCTTCCTGACGTGACGTCATACCAAACGTCGGAGCGGCCGTTTTGCGAATAAAACAGATCTTGAATGCGCCCAAAACGCTGCTTGCCAGCGCCGTTCGGCGCGAGACCCCCCTGACTGATGATCTTCTGCTCGGCGACGGCAAGCGAGCCCGCGAAAACCGGACACGCAAAGCTTGTTCCAATGTATCCGGAAGTCAACGAGCCGTTGAGATAGAACTGGTAGGCGCCCGAAGAACTGGAGGCATGCAAAGCCACGTCGGGAAGCATTCGGAAATTGATGTTGGTGGGCACGCCGTTGCCCACTTGGTAGGAAGGTCGCACGTTGAAGGTGGCCGAATTAGTCGACCAACCGCCCCCGCTGCCGCTCCAGCCGACCTCTGAAGTACGAACTCCGGAGCCGTCCACCGTGGCCACGGTGCCTCCCACCATCAAAACCTCAGGGTCGTAATTCGGATACGAATAGGGCTCCAGCGTTGTGCCTGAGTCTCCGCTTGCACACATGTACGTGATGCCCTGCGCGCTCATCGACAAGTGCAGATTGTGCGCGGATGTGGCCATCGAAGATGGCAAACTCCAACCGTAGCTCTCCGTAATGACATCCGCCGTGTTGTCGTTGACTTCCTGAGTCAAAACGCCGAGAAGGTCAGACGAACCGCCATCGTAAATGGTCAAGTTGCAAAGCGGTGCCATGCCCAACACCATTTGGATGTCGAGATCTCCCTCAGCGCCTGGGGTTCCGCTTCCTGCCCCACCGCTGATCGTCCTTACCGTAATGTTGCTGCCAACCCCGCCCGGCGGCGTCGGTAGGCTGAACTGGCTGTAATACAAGGGGACGTTCGAAAGCCTATACCCGTCCCAGTTCGAAATTCCAACGTTGCGTCCCTCTCCATGGAATCCGCTCGTCCACATCGGAGCGATATTGTAAAGAGTCCGAGCCTGAGTCGGAGTCAAGGCTAGGTGGCGCGGCTTCGTAAAGCTCTCGAGCCCGCTGACGTCAAGCACCAGAGGTGCAACGGCGGCTGGAAGCTGGGGGCGTTGCGTGTACGAGTAAAACGTGGTGTTGCCGTGTTCGAACGGGTTGATGGTCTGAAAGTCGCTGATTGTCGTCCTGAAAGCCGATTCGGCTTGGCTGACTGTGCAGTCCGCGAGGACATTGAGATGGTTCTGCGCGACCAGCCTGATTTTGAATCCCTGCCCCTTAAGGTAGTCGACGACGCTCTGGACCTGGGTTTCAGGCAAACCGTATTTCAGGCCAATCTCGCGGGGCGTCAAGAAATTCCGATAGTTGGGACTCTTAGGATCGCTGAGTCCGTCAACGTAATCTTGTAAACCTGCTTGATCGCCGTAGGGCAAGCTGACCGTAACGTGAAGCACGCGTTCGGGATTTGTACGTCCCTCCCACGTGGATCTGCTCAAGACCCAGGGAACCTCCATCCGCAGCGGAGCGACTTGGGCGGGTGCTGTGGCCTGGCCGAAGGCACTATGGCCGAAGCAGAACGTAAGAGCCAAAGTGGGAAGCAATAATCGAAGTCTCTTCATAAGTCTCCACGGTGCCTATGGCTGAACCCGGGCCCTGCATGTTCCGCTCGATTGTGAATTTTCGTGAGAAACACGCGTCGGCAAATCGCCACACGTCCGGTCATTCCGTTACCGCGAATGAATAAGCCAGGTACGGAACACAGGCTTTGCGCTACCGACGTCGAAATTCGGTATGAGCTAGGAGGCTTGGCCAGACATCTCCCGAATCCAGCCTTTGAGAATCTCGATATGAAGTTTGGCGACGTCATCCGGATCGACCGGTATGTCGAGGCCATGCTCCCCGCAGTGGGCACTCACAACGGCGTCCACGTCCAGCCAGTTGCCGCCTGGAAGCTTGGGAATCTCTCCCGTTGTCGCAAGCAGTTCCGCAACGTCCGCCAGTTCCGAGTAGAGCGCGAGATAACCGTCAGCGGCCTCAAAAAAACGCTCCACCCCTTGGCCCTTTAGAAAATCGGCAATGGTTCCGTCGTCCCCGTAGACCCCAAGACTGCCTGGCTCAGGTTCAACCCGGGCAAACGCCTCGATGCCGGGGCCAGCCGTCCAGCGACCAAGCGGGTACAGTCGGCATGCCAACGGTCGGTCGCCGTGAACGGTGCAACCTTCAGGGCCCAAGAATTTACAGGCTCCTCCCTCCGTAGGCGGGTGAAAGAGTAAGACCGAACCCTCGCCGTCCAACGTGCTTTCTTCAATGAAAGCACCCGTCGAAACGCCTCGATTTCGAGCAAGCCTTACAACCTCGTAGGGATTGAGGGGAATGACCTTGTTGTGGCAACACTTCTTGCAGCGATTGCAGGTGTAACGAAACGCAGCGTCACGCTGCATATCAAAATGCCGCGTGACGCTGGAATCCTCAGTGTTTGACAAGGCGCTAAGGTGTTGGGGCCAGCTTAACCTGGATCGATCCCTTAATCTGGTTTGAGAAGTCCTTGGACTGGATCATCCCCTGATTGAGCCGAACCGACCCGTCGCCGAAACCTGCACCCTTCCACTTGTCCTGGAACATGAAGAACTTGACCTGCACATTGGAGTGTGGGTCATTGCTCAGCATCGCCACCATGTCACCAGGAAGTTGAACGCTGAACACTTGCTCTGGGGTTTGCTTGCCCTGGTTAGCGCTGTTCACATAGAATCGACAGTAAAACCCGTTCCCTTCTCCAGGCATGAGCTTGATTTGCGTCGATCCGGTCGGCGAACTTGGCTTGCCGCGGTTATAAGGGTTTCCTTGGCCGTACTGGCCAAGCGAGTTCCTAGTGATGGCAAGGCCCGCGCCCAAAACCGCAACGGCCTTGAAGAGCCCAAGCGCCTCGCGCCTGGTCATTTCCTGTCCGCTTGTCTCCTGTACTTCGTCCATAGTTCTCTTCTCCGTACCTGCCGACCATTCTACAGCGATTCGGCATTCATTACAACTGACGAACTGACGGATGTGCCGTTTCTGCGAGACGAAACTGGGCTGGGCGCCCCTGGGGATGTATCTCACCTTGCCGAATTGCCTGCCGGCTGTGGACAATTTCGTCGTCCGACCCAGCTTGCGATGCATCCAAATTTGATTTTGAGCCCCCGACGGGCATTGGAGCAAGATCGCACCACCGGATGCGAAGTTGGGAGCCGCCCAACAGGGGGCTCGATGGGTATCCTTTATCGCCAGCCCACAAAGTGGGCTTTTTTGTTGATCCATGACTGAAGAAGCAGGTGAAATTTCCGCGACGCCGTCGTCAATGCGCAAAACAGCGTTCGGCGTCACCCTCCCACCCGTCATAGGAATCTTCCTCACCGTCTTTCTCGACCTGCTCAGCTTCGGGATGTTCCTTCCTGACCTTCAGCTGCGGGGCCACCTGTTGGGAGCCAAGGGAATCACGCTCGGCGCACTTATCGGCGTCTACAGCCTTGCACAGTTGGTCACCGCCCCGATCCTCGGACGCATCAGCGACGGCCACGGAAGGCGCTCCGTTTTGCTCATCACCACGTTCATGAGCACCGCCGCTTACGCAATTTATGCTCACGGCCACACTCTGTGGATCGTTCTCATCGCGAGAGTCCTCCTCGGTGTCGCTGGGGCGAGCGTCGGGGTCGCCTTCGCATATATGGCGGATGTGACAAAACCCGAAGAACGGGCGAAGGGGCTCGGTTTGCTCGGCGCTGCCTTCGGTCTGGGTTTCATCCTTGGGCCCGTCGCCGGTGGGCTCCTGTTGAAAGCCGGTCATGACGACCCTCTGCTCCTCGGTTATGCGGGCGCGGCCCTTTCCCTGATCAACTTCCTTTATGTGTGGCTGCTCTTGCCCGACAGCGCCCCATCTCAGAAGAGCCAGGGCGTCGCCAGCATGATGGAGAATTTCAAGGTCGCCATCAACACGCCTGGCCTCGGCATTTTGCTCCTGATGTTCTTCGCCATCAACTTCGCGTTTACGAACCTGGAGACCACCTACTTCCTTCTTCTTGCCGACCCGCGCTCAGTGTTCCATTACGGCTTCGACACCGATGGAATGCAAAAGGCCAAATGGGTTGGCTCGATCGTTCTCGCACTTGTCGGCGTCATTGGCGTTTTCGTGCAGGGTTTCCTGATCCGCAACATCATGCCAAAGTTTGGCGAGGTCAAGATCCTTCGCTTCGCCTACATACTGATGCCAATTGGCCTCTTACTCACGCCCTTCTGCCCCCTGTGGTTCCCTGGGATCCTCGTACTCCTGGCCATCGGATTTGCCAGTGGTCTCTCCCAGCCAAGCCTTAGCAGCCTCATCTCCCGCAGCTCCCCAATGACGATGCAAGGAGGGATCTTTGGCATCACCCAGTCGCTTGGTGCGGTGGCACGCCTCATCGGCCCTCTCGTCAGCACCCCTTCCTTCGTCAGAGCTCCTCATTTGCCCTATATCATCGGCGCCGGTCTGTATCTCTTCCCAATGGCCGGTTCATGGAAGCTCAAACAACCGACCGTCAGCGAGGAACCCGCCCTCGAAGTCGTCGCGGGTTAGAGTCTCTCGACCCCTCGACAACCGCATCCGGGCGCGAACCAGAGATGCCTCTAGCCGATTGGTCCTCCGATCAGCCTTGGATGGCGGTCTCCTCTCGATAGAGCTGATTCGGGAACTGTGCGTCGTAGATGTCGCCATCGAGGCCAAGCGCGAAGAACACGTACGAAAATTGACCATGCTTGTAGATCGTATTCTGGATCATATGAGCGATGTAGCCCCGAACATTCATTGAGTAGTCGGGATTCCCGAACTGGTTACGAACGCTGAGCATGTCTTGCTCATTGAGGCGAGCAAGCAGAGCTTCCCAAAGGTCCGCCTCGTGCTCCAAGTCGGCGCACAGTTCCGCCTCATTCTTAGGCGGATCGGGAATCAGGTGGTGAGATGAAACGTCTGGGTTTTCGAGGTGCTGCCGGTCGCAGCGCAGCCAGGAAAGAGCGTGGTTCGCCAGAGTTCTGGGGGTTGGGGCGCCTGGTGCGTATGCGAAATCCCACTTGTCCAAGGGCAGTTGCCGCAACCGCTTTGCCATCACTCGCGCGTGCCCAACCAAGATGTCAGAGGCCGCGTCTGGCTCAGTCTCAAATTCCATACCTAGATTGTGAGGTAAGCGACGCGGTCAGTTCAATGCCGTTTGGGACCCATATATACGCCGCGAGTCGGTGGCATCATCCTCAAAACGCTTGATGTTCGCCGTACAACTCGTGGCCTTCGAACGGCTGTCGTGTGGCTTCGAAGGGCCGCACTTTCGCGTGCCCGTCGGCGTATACGTAGCACCCCATTCCCAGATGCCTCGAACCGATCGCAATTGGATTCACAGAGTCCATGGGACCGGTCGAAACCTCCGTCTCGTCAAGCCAAGGATGGTAGTGAACGTCACAAAAAGTATTGTTTCGCTCTGAGATGTAAATGGAGCGCGCCTGATTCTCGATCTGCGTCGAGGTGGCCCCAAAAAGGTAATAAGAGTTCAACACGAAGCTGCTCAAGGGGCCGGGCGGCGGCGCCAAAGGGCTAGATCCAATGCAATTCCCCAACGTGTCCAACAGCTTCTTCCCGTGAGGGTCGACGTCCGTGGGGCAAACGAAAAGCAAAGTCTTGTTCGTATCCTTTCCCCCCGCCACGTACGGCAGAATCTTGTCGAATGGCGACCCGAAGTCAATCGATTCCAATTGCGCTGTCTTGTCGTCGATTGCAGGGTTTGCGCTTGAAGGATGCTCCTGCGGATACCGGTCGTCGTAGTCGCTCAAATACATCATCAGCGAAGTGCCGATCTGCTTGGTCTGAGCCAAGCACTGGGTCTTCTTTGCCGCCTCTTTAGCCTTGGCGAAGACGGGGAACAGAATTGACGCCAAGATCGCAATGATGGCGATCACGACGAGCAATTCGATCAACGTGAATGCGATGCGTTTCAATGCCGGACCTGAGTCGGAGCGAAGCTGAAGGGGATTCTACCCTGCGAGGTAAGTCGCAACGGATCGCAGATCCGAGCGCGATGTGCCTTAACACCGGTCCTTAGAATCGGCTTGCGTATTGCGACGGCGACACAAATTCGGCAGGTCGGCCCTGTTCGATGACGATGAGCGTCGGAGTTAGGAATGATTGAGGCCAGAACGCCGTTCAAGTGGGACCTAATGTCGGGCGAGAAACAAAATCACGAACAACGGCCCAGTTGAAGAGGAAGGGCGAGTCAGCGACCCCATTGTCAAGTTGAGGTTATCAACGACCTTAAGGGTGTACTGATCACCGTACCTCCAGAACGGCGGACCCTGGGCGCACGCGGGTGGATACATATTCTTACTCCACACGGAACTAGAAGTCGGCGCATGAGCCGTCAAAAAGCCCCAACCGTCGGACAAGATGTCCAACCGTTGGGGCCATCCGTAAACGTCTGTCTCAGCGCTTAACGAACTGGAAGCCGCGTCTCGCCTTCTTGCGGCCGTACTTCTTGCTTTCCTTGATGCGCGGATCGCGAGTCAGAAAGCCGCCCATGCGAAGCTCTTTCCGCAGCTCCTCATCGACCTCCAATAGAGCGCGGCTGATGCCGAGCTTGATGGCGCCCGCCTGTCCCGTGATGCCGCCGCCCTTGGCGTATGCCTTGACATCGTATCGGCCGTCCATCGCCAAATGGACGAGTGGGCTCTTGACCAGGATTTCGAGGACGGGTCGTCCCAGATATTCCTTGAAATCCCGACCGTTGATCGAGATGCTGCCTTCGCCTGGAGTCAGCCAAACGCGTGCGATCGCGTTCTTGCGGCGGCCCGTGCCGTAGTTGTGATTCTGCTGCGGTTGCTGCTTCGTTCTTGCCATGCCTTACTTGTCCTTCCTGATGTTCAACGGCTTCGGGTTCTGTGCCTCGTGCGGATGCTGATCGTCTGCGTAAACCTTGAGCTTCTTGATGATCTGATGCCCAAGCTTCGTCTTGGGAGTCATGCCCCAAACCGCCTTCTCGATGAGCTTCACAGGGTTCTCATCCATCAACTTCCCTCTCGAGACGTTGCGGAGCCCGCCCGGCCACATCGTGTGCCAGTAAATCAATTCGTCTTTCTTGTTGCCCGTGAGCACGGCCTTGGCCGCGTTGATCACGATGACGAAATCGCCGCCGTCCGCGTTGTAGGCAAACGTGGGCTTATGCTTCCCACGGATCACTTGCGCAACCTGGGATGCCAGCCGGCCAACGGGAATACCCGTCGCGTCGACCACGTACCAGGTCCGTTCAAAATTACTTCCTTTCGGTGTTGTCGTCCTATTCATTTTTCTATCCGTTCCGTTTGTGGGCGCAGCAGCGTGATTGGATCATCTGCAAGAGCCCCATTGCGCTCAAGTTGCGATTTCGTGCCGAGACTGCTCGTCTCGCTTCCGGCTGTGCAGGTGACGATGCGCCGATGCACACTTTCGCCTGACTAAGCCTAGAATGAAGCTGTTTCGTTATTCCGGTTGTCTTTCGGATGCCTGCCGTATCGGATCGCCATGAGCGTCAAACCCTTGGCTGGCAACACTTCCGGCCAGTGCATCTCGCCTCGCTTTTGTGTCAGAAGCTCCGCGACGTTCTCAATCGAACGTCTGCCCCTCCCGACTTCATACAAGGCTCCCGCCATCCTGCGCATCATCCCGCGTAAGAACGCCGTTCCGACAATGTCAATATAAATGAGGTTCTGAACCTGCCTGACATTCACGGTGCGCATCGTCCGAACCGTATTCTCGATGTGCGGCTGCAAATCTTCGGTGAAGGCTCGATAGTCGTGTCTCCCCACGAGAAGCCCACCCGCCTCCTGCATCTTCAAGAGGTTAAGCGTTTTCAAGCACTCATGGGCGTAGCGCGCCTTGAACGGATCGTCTCCCGAAAGCAGTATCGCGTAACGATAGGCCCGGTCCCTTGCGCAAAACCGGCTGTGAAAGCTCGGCTGCATGCGCTTGGTCTGAACGACGCGTACGTCTGGCGGCAACACTCGATTGACGGCGCGCGGCCAAACGTCGGTCGCAATTGGCACTTCGGTGTCGAAGTGGCAAACTTGCCCCTTGGCGTGCGCGCCGCTGTCGGTGCGGCTGGCTCCGGTGATCTCGATGTCTTCGCCCGAGACCTGGCGAACAGCTTCTGTCAATGTGCCCTGGACGGTTCGCCGTCCAGCCTGTGCGGCCCAGCCGCAAAAGTCGGTTCCGTCGTACGCGACGACGAATTTGATTCTGTTAGTCGACAAGCTCCAGCACTGCGGTCTGGGCGCCATCACCGCGGCGCAATCCCGTCTTCGTCAGTCGAGTGTAGCCGCCGTTTCGAGTCTTGAATCGGGGGCCGATTTCGTCGAACAGATGTTTGACGAGATCTTCGCCGTTGATCAAACTGTGATCGGCCAAGATTTGAGTCTTTTCCGTCGCGCTCTTTCCTGCGACGAGCTTGCCGGGAATCTTGCTGCTGGACGAATGGCCAACCAACACCCGGCGGGCTTGTCGCCGCGCTTCCAAAGTGTCCTCGCGGCTCAGCGTGATCAGCTTCTCCGCAAGCCGCTGCAGCTCCTTGGCACGGCCAAAAGTCGTCCGAACGTAGCCGTGTCGGATGAATTGGCGCTGAAGGTTCACAAGCAACGCATTGCGCTGGTCGCTCGGCAGGCCGAGTTTACGTCGGTCAACTAGATGTCGCATTCTTAGAAATCCTCGTCGTCGTCTTCGTCATCGAGCGTGTCGAGCGCTCTGTATCCACCCTTCGGCGGCTTGAGCTCAAGCCCGTGCTCCTGCAGCTTGTCGCGAACTTCAACCAACGACTTCTTGCCGAAGCCTCGGATGCTGGTGAGATCGGATTCCGTCGCAAGGGCCAACGCTCGCAGATTCAACAGACCAGCTCGTCGCAGGCAGTTGAACGTCCTTTGCGAGAAGTCGAGCTCTTCAATGCGAATGTCCGGAACATCCTTGAGCTCGTCCATCATATCCTCCGCACCTTCGATCTCTCCTTCGAAGCCCGCGGCTCCAAGGTCGAAGAACATGCGGAAGTATTTGTCCAAAATGTGCGCCGCTTGCGAAAGGGCGTCGTTCGGCCTCACCGAACCGTTGGTCCAGATGTCAAGCACCAAACGCTCGTAGTCGGTGCGCATGCCCACGCGGGTCTGCTCAACCGTGTAGTTGACCTTCTTGACGGGCGTGTACTGGGAACCGGTCGGAATCACTCCGATCATGCCCTTGTAACGCTCCTGCTTCTCAGGCAACACGTAGCCGGAGCCCCAACCGATGTAAAGCTCCATGCTGAGTGTCGCCTTCGGCTCGCTGCAAGTAGCAATGTAAACCTCGGGGTTGACGATCGAAACGAACTCAGGGCAGATGACGTCCGCTCCCGTGATGCGCCCCGCTCCGCTGATTTCGATGCGGAGAACCTGGTCCTCAGGAAGATTGGTGCCGTCGCCTTCGATCCGGATCGCAAGGTCCTTGAGGTTGAGCAGAAGCTCCGTCGTGTCCTCCTTCAAACCCGGAATCGGAGCGAACTCGTGGAACACCTTGTCGATGCGCACCGCACTGACCGCGGCGCCCTGGATGGAGCTGAGCAGAACACGCCGAAGGGCGTTGCCGATGGTCTGGCCGTAGCCCTTTTCCAGCGGCTCAAGAATGAACTTGCCGTATTCGAGGTCGAGATCAAGAGTTGATATGTGTGGCATGGATTTGGTTGAGCGGAAAACTTAAACGCGGCGTCGCTTCGGAGGTCGGCAACCGTTGTGCGGAACCGGAGTGACGTCGCTGATGCTGCCGACTTCGAGGCCGGAAGCTTGAAGAGAGCGAATCGCGGTCTCTCGGCCGCTGCCGGGGCCGCGCACGAGAACTTCGACGCGTCGAAGCCCATGCTCCTGCGCAAGACGGCTCGCCTTCTCAGCCGCGACCTGCGCGGCGAACGGGGTGCCCTTTCGGCTGCCCTTGAAGTTGACATTGCCCGCGCTTGCCCAGCTGATGACGTTCCCCTGAGGGTCGGTAATGGTGACAAGGGTGTTGTTGAAAGAGGCATGGATGTGCGCCACACCCACAGGGATGTTCTTCTTTTCCTTAGCCTTGCCTTTGGTCGCTTGCTTTCGTGCCATAAATTCTTACTTCTTAGCCTTCTTCTTACCGGCAACGGTCTTCTTCGGACCTTTTCGGATGCGGGCGTTGCTTCGAGTGTTCTGTCCCCGCGTCGGGAGGCCGCGTCGATGCCTCAAACCACGGTAGGAACCGATTTCAATGAGTCTGCGAATGTTGCCCTGAACCTCGCGTCGAAGATCGCCTTCCACCTGGAAATCGCGATCGATGATCTCGCGGAGGTGGGCGATCTCCGTTTCGGTCAAATCCTTGATCTTCTTCGCAGGATCAATGTTCGCCTTCGAGACCAACTCGTGGACGTTGTGCTTGCCAATGCCATAAAGCAAGGGAAGCGCATAGAGAACCGCTTTCTCGCGGGGTAAATCGACGCCTGCAATACGTGCCATAGATTCTTAGTTCTTACTCCGTTCAGTCTCAGCCCTGACGCTGCTTGTGCTTTGCGTTCTCGCAAATGACCCTTACGACTCCCTTGCGTTTGATGATCTTGCACTTGTCGCACATTTTTTTGACGCTGGCTCTTACTTTCATATCCTTTCTCGTGGTTCGTACCGTCTGTTCTCGATAAGGATGCCTTTTCCGTAAGGCCGTCCAACCTCAGAAGCTGACTGACGCAATTGCGGATTATACCCACGGGGTGGGCGAACTTGGCGACTCCCTTTCGCATTTCGCCAAAATTTGCGTTTTGCCCGTCAAATTCCCACTGCCCGCTCACTTATCCGCTGGGCGTCCGTCTTGTGGTTAAAGCGCTTGTGTGGAGGTTGGTCATTGAAGGCACTGACGGAGTTCGTAGGCACATTCATTTTTCTGTTCGTCATCTCGTTGGCGGCGGCGGGAAGTTCGCCCCTTGCTCCACTCGCCATCGGCGGAGCTCTGATGGTCATGGTCTATATGGGCGGCCATGTTTCAGGCGCGCACTACAATCCGGCCGTCTCCTTCGCCGCCTACCTTCAAAGAAAGATCGAGACCAAAGACTTCATAACCTACGTCATCGCCCAAATCGCCGCCGGCATCCTGGCGTTCTTCCTTGGCTGGTTCATCATGGATAAGACTGTGGCCCTGGAGCCCGGCACTGGTTTCAACGTCACCAAGGCGTTCATCGTTGAGGTGATCTTCACGATGGGCCTCGTCCTCGTTGTTCTCAACTCGGCCGTTTCTCAAAAAACGGAAGGAAAGGGCTTCTACGGCCTCGCCATCGGCTTCATGATCGTCGTCGCCGCCATCGCCGCCGGCCCCGTCTCCGGAGGCGCCTTTAACCCGGCCGTCGGAATCGGCGCGACCGTCGTCAACGTGGTGAAAGGAGGAGGCAACTGGTCATTCCTTTGGGTGCCCGTGGTCGGACCCCTTCTCGGCGCCGTCGCCGGCTCATTCATCTGGAGCGCTCAAGAAGGCAACGCCGACTGAAGCCATGACGCCTCACGACATTGACCTGTGCCCCTGAGGCAATCCACTCTGTGTCAGCGCTTGACACTGGGCGGCGTGTTTGTGAGTGAATCTCGGGAGGAACGTACCCCCGCCCTACTTATAGCGGTAAACGATGCGGCCGCGTGTCAGGTCGTATGGCGAAAGTTCTACACGCACTCTGTCGCCCGGAAGGATGCGAATGTAGTTCATCCTCATCTTGCCGCTCACATGGGCGAGCAGTTCCATACCGTCCCCTTCGTCCAGCTTGACCCTGAAACGGGCATTGGGCAGGTTCTCAAGGACGATGCCCTCAACTTCCACACCTTTTTCTTTGTCTTGCTGCTGCTTATAAGGAGATCTCTTTCGCGCCATAGGGTTTCTCTATTCTAGACGATTCAACGCGACGGCTACGAGCCAGCCTCCGCTGGTTTTCGGAATCGGGTCCATGCGAAACGCACGACTAGCAGCCCCAGCACCGCGAACACAACCCCGTCGACGATCTTCATGTTGCCTTCGATGAGCTTCCAGTTCTCGCCCACTTTCAGCCCAATGTAAGTCCACAAATAACACCAAACGATCGAACCGATGAATGAATACAATGTGAACACGGCCAGATTGGAGCGAAACATTCCCGCAGGCAAAGAGACGAAACTTCGGATCACAGGGACGAACCTGCCCCACAACGTCACTTGGAGACCCCATTTTTCGAACCAACGCTCCGCATGCACGATCTCCGACTTGCGCATCAGCATGAAATGCCCATACTTCATCAGGAAGTCGTGCCCCAAAAAGGCGCCGAATCCGTAGGAGATCAAACTCCCGATGACGCTCCCCAAAGTACCCATCAGGGCCACAGTGTGGAGGTTCATCTGCCCCTTTCCAGCCAGCACGCCGCCGACCGGCAACACTGCCTCGCTGGGGATCGGGATGTTGGCATTTCCGAGCCCGGTCAACAGGGCGATCCCGGGATACCCGGTGGACCCAATGAACCCTTCCGCCCACACCTTGACCGTCTCAACGAAACTCATCGAAGGCAGATTATAGCCGCGCCTCAGCCCAAATCTTCCCTTGCCTTAAGTGAGAGTCGGTAAGCGAGCGAACAGGTACGTCGCCATTTCGAGTGCGGCGACCCGTCGCCGCCCGTCAGCGACCTTGGTGCCGCCACGCCCCTTCAAAGAGTAGCCAGAATCAGCGGCGGCTTCGCCACCGGGCGTGACGAAAAACGGAACCCCTGCAGAATGTGGTCTCTCGCCGCATCGGCGTCATCCTTATTCTTGGAATACACCGTAAACAGACGCTGGCCTGCCGCAACGGGGTCCCCGACTTCCACGTTCAGCTCGATCCCCACACTTGGGTCGATGCCGTCCTCTTTCTTGTGACGGCCTCCCCCAAGATCGACGACGGCCCGGCCCACCGCACCGGCGTCGATCTGCTCGACCCATCCGTCCTCGGGGCATTTCACGTCGGCAACCCATTTCGCCCGAGGCAATCGAGAAATGTCGTCAAACACCTGTACATCGGCACCCTGGGCCCGAAACCATTCCTTGGCCTTGGCAAGTGCCTCGCCATTGTCCAGCGTTCGCTCCGCCATGAGGACCGCGTTCGACTCATCCGCCTTCCCGCATACGATCAACGTGTGCGCGGCAAGCTGAACGCAAAGATCTCGGAAACGGCTCTTGACCCCACTCAGCGTTTCCATCGCCTCAATCACTTCGATCGCATTTCCAGTGGTTCTGCCAAGCGGCTGGCTCATGTCGGTGACCGATATGTGGGTCTTCAACCCACAGCGATTTGCCGTTTCTTTCAGCAGATGGGCCAGTTCGAGTGCCGATTTCTCATCGGGCATGAATCCGCCTGAACCACACTTCACATCGAGTACGATGATCTCCGCGCCACCCGCCAACTTCTTGCTCAGAATGCTGCTGACGATCAATGGCATGTTGGCAACCGCGCCAATCGCATCGCGCATCGCGTACATCACCTTGTCCGCCGGCGCCAAATCGAAGGTCTGCCCCGTAATCGCGATCCCGATCGCACCCGCCTGATTCTTAAGCTCCGTCGGCGAAAGGTTCATCCGGAAACCCGGAACGCTCATGAGCTTGTCCACGGTTCCGCCGGTAATGCCTAGTCCTCGCCCACTCATCTTAATCATCGTGAGACCCTTTGCCGCCAACATCGGCAGGACGACGAGTGTCGTTTTGTCACCCACCCCGCCCGTGCTGTGCTTATCGACCCATGGCTTCGGAAGACCCGTGAGGTCAAGTCTCAACCCTGTATCGGCCATCCCGAGCGTCAGCCAGGCGGTTTCGTCGTGATCAAGGGGCTTCAAGTAGGCGGCCATCAGCCATGCCGCCAACTGATAATCCGGAATCTCGCCCGACGCAGCCGCCTTCGCCAGCCAACGCAACTCATCTTCCGTATGCCGTTTGCCGTCCCGCCTCGTCGCGATGATGTCTTAAAGGTTCATGGTGCTAAGAGTTGATTTCCCCGAAGTCGTCGTCAAGCAAGTCGTTATGTCTGCCAGGTCTCTCGGGAGAAATCGTAGGGTGGCCGATGAACCCCAGTCTCGGTGACGATCGCCGTGATCAATTCCCCTGGCGTCACGTCGAAAGCTGGGTTCCAAATGGGACATCCCAGGGGGGCCATTGGGATTTCACCAATGTGTGTGATCTCCTCAGTCGAACGCTCCTCAATTGGAATCTGATCACCATCATTCAGCGTGGCATCCAACGTCGAACTAGGCGCCGCAATGTAAAAGGGAACGTTGTGATGCCTCGCAAGCACCGCCAACGAGTAGGTGCCAATTTTATTCGCCGTATCACCGTTGGCGGCAATTCGATCCGCACCCGCAATCACACAATCCAAGGTCTTCGTTCGCATTAAGCTCGCCGCCGCACCATCCACGATGGATTGAAACGGTATGCGGTCTGACAGCAATTCGTAGGCGGTTAACCGAAGCCCCTGCAACCGAGGCCGAGTCTCGCAAGAGTAAACCAACTTCACTCTGCCTAGCCCGTGGGCGGTGCGAATGACCCCTAGGGCCGTGCCATGTCCCGAAGTCGCGAGACCACCTGTGTTGCATATCGTCAGAATCTGTGCATTCGCCGGTATCAAAGGGGCCCCGTTCGAACCGATCTTCAGATTCATCTCCTGGTCCTGGCGTTCGATAGCCTGCGCCTCCCTTATGGCCGAATCAGCCTTCTTACTCTCGAGCCGATCCATTCGCTCGAGAGCCCAGAAGAGGTTGACCGCAGTGGGTCTTGACTCCGCAAGCTGAATCCGCGCCGCGATCCAGTCCTCGCCGTTCAAGGCGGCGAGCGCCATTCCATAGGCTGCGGCAACCCCAATCGCCGGAGCGCCCCTAACCGCCATGTCTCGGATGGCCCTGGCAACCTCACTTGAAGTGCGTAAATCCAACCAAACCTCTTGTTGGGGCAGAAGGCGCTGATCAAGCATCAAAAGCTTGTCCCCCGCCCATTTCATAGGGACTATCGCCATCCGTTGGAGCGTACCCCTCGAGATTTCTGGATTCTTTGGCCGTGCCGAAGGTCTTCCGACGAACACCTACCAAACACAGCCCCCCAACCGACGTAGAACTCGGTATATGCGAGTGCTCGTGTACGAAGACAACCTGATATGGAGTTCGCGCATGGTGCAGAGCCTTCGTGCCCTGGGACATGAGCCAATCCTTATCCCCCGCCCCGTTGCTGAAATCGCGGACGTGGCCATCGTGAACCTCGGTTCGACCACAATCAGAGCCGTTGAGCTGGTACCCGCGCTGAACGCTTTGGATGTGCACGTCATCGGCCACGCCGGACACAAGGAAAAGGAACTTCTCGAATTGGGACGTGCCGCCGGATGCCGGACGGTGGCAACAAACAGCCAACTGACGTATAAGCTGCCAGAATTGCTCTCCGCAGCAACCTCTTCGCGTTCAACGGCCGATGGGATTGCAAGAGGGATCTAAACGGCTGTTGCGACCCCGAGTCCAACTCCGAAGGCTCAGATGTGGTCATTATTGCGCTGGATATAGCAATAACGTGTGGCCCATCGAAGAACAGAATCACTCTAATCAATTGTGCTTTCGACCGGTGCAAGGCGCCCAAGTCGGAAGATATGCCCTCATCCTTAAATTGAGGGGGAACTCGCAAGAGCTCCCCCTCCTTTTTCTTTATGCCTCTGAGGAGAAAGGCTCTTGAGATAAGCTGTCAGCAGAAGGTTCAGAGAGTTATGAAGAAGGTTTATCCAAATGCAACCGCCGCTCTGGAAGGGCTCCTTTTCGACGGAATGACGATCATGTCGGGAGGTTTCGGCCTCTGCGGCATCGCCGAGAATCTCATCGTCGCCGTACGAGATTCCGGAGTCAAGGGCCTGACGGTCATCAGCAACAACTGTGGAGTCGATGACTTCGGCATGGGGCTGCTCCTTCAAACACGACAGATTCGAAAGATGGTCAGTTCTTACGTCGGCGAGAATAAGACTTTCGAAGATCAGTTTCTTAGTGGCGAGCTGGAGCTCGAGTTCAATCCTCAAGGCACGCTTGCCGAACGGATCCGCGCTGGGGGCGCCGGCATCCCAGCATTTTTCACGAAGACCGGCTACGGCACGTTGATCGCCGAAGGCAAAGAGACCCGCGAATTCGGCGGCGAAATGTATGTGATGGAGACTTGGCTCAAGGCGGATCTCTCACTCGTCAAGGCCTGGAAAGGAGACCGCAGCGGCAACCTCGTGTTCAACAAGACGGCACGTAACTTTAACCCCATGATGGCGGCCGCTGGAAAAGTCTGTGTGGCTGAAGTGGAGAACCTCGTCGAAGTCGGCGAGCTCGATCCGGACCAAATCCACGTGCCGAGCATCTACGTGAAACGGATCATGCAGGGCCCGGCTTACGAAAAGAGGATTGAGCGGCTGACAACCCGCGAGAGAAATTAGCCTTGTGGGGTTGTCACCTGGTGCGGAGCGATGGAATCCAACAGGACAAGCCGCTGGCGCATATTCTGCAACACCGCGCCGACCCAGAGGCGCCGTTTGGGCCCTAAGCTCCGACTTGCACATTTTCAAGCCGCTTGCTTTTTCGCCTTCACCACCCGGTAGCGTTCCAGCACGTACGCACGCGCAACAACATCCTGCAGAGAGCAACTCCGAAGGGCACCCGAGTCCGCTATCTGGAGCCGGTACCGCTCCAAGTAGAGGCCCGGCACTGCAGGCAGGACTTCAACGACTCGGTAAAGCCAGTTTTCCTTCTTACACTTGACGAATTGCCCAGGGACGAGCAGAGGGCCGGCGGTGTTGTTGATCACTTTGTTGAATTCTCCAATTCGGTCGGGGAGGCGATGCCTCCAAACAGGTCGTAAACGGCTTGGCGCGCCCAATGGCGTCGGACTCGGCGGATGGCTCTTGCCACTCGATCGCGCTCCGGCACGCTGATGGCCTCCCCAAAAACGAAGTCGACGTAATCGTAAACGCTTCGGGGCGCGTTGTCGCTAAAATGCGGGCGTCCGTACTGGAAGTAGAGGAGGCCGCGCACCAAGGGAGGTTGGTTGCGAATGGTCCTCTCGATATCGGCATAGGCCGCCCCAAGATTGCTGATGGACATCCCACCTGTAGGCCGGTATCGTTGGCCGTGAAAATCGGAGAAACTGGGATATCCGCATCCCCCTGCCTCCCTATGAGCCATCACGGCGCCCCATGCCCAGCAATGGCTGACCAAGGAACGAACCTGAGTGAAGATCATGAGCGCGTCTCCGAGAACCGTAAAAGGGTGTTTTCAAACAAAATCATAGCTCCTAATCTCTCTATAATAGTAGAATATCGTCTGGGTATACTAGACGGTATACGCGTAACTGAGGTACCTATCCCAACGTTTGAGGGTCAGTATATCAGCGGTCTGTAGTTTTCACAAGGGCAAATAAGACCCTTTATGAAGCGCCATGGAACTTGGAGGAAAAGGAGGTGTTGGAATGCGGATTAAACAGGCGCGTGAAGCGCTGCAGCCGGCACCTATGAAGCAAACTGATCTGGCCAGCCGTTTGGGCATTTCTCAAGCACGGCTCTCCAATTGGGAGCGTGGTGAACACGAGCCGCAACTTGAGCACATTCTCGACGCGGCCAAAGTGTTGGGCGTCAACGTGGATTGGCTGTTGTCCGGGCGCGGGCCGATGTGCGAATCCACCAATGCTGTACCCATTTATCGAACCGGCTTTCGCTTCATCCCTGTAAAGGGAACCATTGCGGCGGGAAGCCCCGGAACGACGGATGCCGATGTCGACTGGATCGAGATCAAGGATTGGGGAGGAGACTTGGAACGCTGGGGGCGTGTGATCGACGGCTTCAGCATGGCCGGAGAAGACCAATCGCCAGACGACCTACAACCGGGAGATATCGCGGTCTTTGAGGACCGTCGGCCAGAGTTCGGACATATCGTTCACGCCTTCGACGACGGTTCCGACACCGTCAAAGCGCTACGCAAAGTGGACGGTGAAGCTGAACTGTGGCCGATCAATCCCAACTATGAACCCATTCAAGCCGTAGGCTGGCACATCAAAGGAGTCGTCGTGATGCGCATTCGAAAGCGGGAACATGGCATCGTCGAGACCGTCGAGTATCCCCACGGCATGCGCCATCGATTCTTATGAGGGATCTGGATCGCAGCGGCCACAAAGATATGCCCCGCACGAGTGGGGAGTCTGTGAGCGAAGCGAGGGACCTCCGCGCTTGACGTCGTTTCGCCTTTCCTTCAAGACCTCCCCAAAAACGATCAGGTACAATCTCGTCTCCTAAACGACCAACAACGAGTGAGCATTCATGAAACGCACTTACCAACCCAATAACAGAAAGCGGCACAAGACCCACGGCTTCCGAGTACGCATGAGAACGACGGACGGCCAAAATGTGCTGAAACGACGTCGGGCGCGAGGTCGCGCAAGGTTGGCCGTATAACGAGAGGGCCAAGTAAGGGCCGGTTTGAGCAAATTTTTACAACGGGAAAGCGCACCAGCGGCCCGTTCTGCAAACTCATCGCAGCGAAGGGCACCGGTCTCGTAGGCATAGCGACCTCCAAAAAGATTGGATGCCACGCGGTGAGGAATAAGATCAAACGGAGGGGCCGCGAAGCGGTTAGGGCTTCTCAGCATTCTCTGGATTCCCGCCTCGACTATGTGTTCATTCTCGGTGACCAAGCGGCTGAAAAGGACTTGAACGAGCTTTCGAGAGAAA
>CAZUCK010000020.1:21311-37636 GCA_964619505.1 uncultured Fimbriimonas sp.
AAGAGAGATGGGCAAGCGAATTGGAGTCTTCTTGATCAGAGCCTATAGAGCAGCCTACAAAACCCTGTTGCTGCCGCCAATTTGCCGCTACGAGCCTTCGTGCTCGCGCTATACCGAAGAGGCCATCCTTCGCTACGGACTCCTTAGGGGCAGCTGGATGGGCATGAAGCGAATCTGCAGATGCCACCCCTTTCATCAAGGAGGCCATGACCCGGTCCCTTAAGTCCCTTGAGCGCAACTTATACGTCCCCTAGGCTGTAAAAACACGAACTGATTTTCTTATGTCTCAACCGCAACGCAAACCCAGCTTCGTCAGTCAGTTGATCCCCTTCGCGGTGATCTACTTGGCGTTCATGCTTTACTTCAGGGGGACCAATCAGGCTCCGACCGAGATACGCACGTCCGATCAAATCCTGATTGCGATGCGTGATCAGAGTTCCAAAGAACTGGACCAGTCGATTGTTGACAACCGGCGCGCATTGGATTCAAGAATTTCCAGCGAAGTCACGGCAAAAACACTCACCGAGGCAGATGCGGACAAGAAGAGGCTCGAAGGGCTTCTCCTTACGGCCGACACCCAACTTCGTGCCGGAATTAGGCGTGGGGAAATCAACCGCATCGATGCCGCTTATCAAACATTGCAAGGCGAGTGGAAATCGAAGAGGGACACGCCACTTTGGAATGAAGCCACTTTTGCCGAACCAACGGGCTCGCTAAGCGGCCAAGAAACCTGGCAAAGAACCACCGCTGCGCTCAACGTCGCAAACCAGAAAGACCTCCTCTACGGTTTCATCCCCGCCTACGGCTTGATCGATTTTCTTGTCAAAGCCACAGGAGCCATCCCAAGCATCAGCTATGCGCTCGCCGCGTTGGTCCTCGCCATGGTGGTTCGTGCCCTGATCTTCCCGCTAAGCCAACACGCGCTCATGTGGGGGCGACAAATGGCTCAACTGGCGCCACTTACTAAGGAGCTAAAAGAGAAATACAAGGACCCCAGCGAGCAGGGCCTGAAGACGATGGAGTTGTATAAGGAGTACGGCATCAATCCGTACGGCGGGTGTCTGCCCGCCCTCATCCAATTGCCACTCTTTTTGACCGTTTATAAGTGCATGCTTCACTACAGGTTCCAGTTCGCCAGCGGCACCTTCCTGTGGATCAACCCCGCAACAAGCGCTTCGACCCATGGCTTCTTCGCCCCCAACTTGGGCATGGAAGACAAGACTTTGATCGTGATTTACGGTGTGTCAATGGGGATTTCCACGCTGCTTACGCCGGTAAGTGATCCAAACAACATGAAGCAGCATAGAATGTTGGGCGTCCGAATGTCCCTCATGTTCGCTGGCATGATGCTCTTCGGTTTGTTCCCCGTCCCCGCCGCGTTCGTCTTGTATTGGACTTTCACCAATATCCTTGCCACGATGCAGTCGCTGCGCGCATACCGAATGCCTTTGCCACCGCTCGTAAAGGTCAACGCCCCAACCGGCGGAGTCTACGCCACGAAGCCTAGGAAATCGGGTTGGTCCGACATCATGCGTGAGGCCCTCGAAAAGAAGATGGAGGAAGCGCAAAAGAACGCCCAAAAGCCTGAAGACAAACCTGCATCCAAGTCGGATGACATACAACCCTACATTCCGAAAAACGGAAAGGCGGCGCTCCCAAAGCCTCCGGGCGCCAAACCGACGAACAAACCGAAGAAACGCAAATAGCCCGGGGCTTTAGGGTGCTAGAATTGTCCTAGCGCGTTGGCCGCACTCATTAAGCCGAGCGGTCGCAGCGTAAATCTAACCTTAATATCCCACTACCGCAAAGTCCATTTTTTGGGCAGACCGCTCTCCTTGGGGAAGGACAACTGAATGACCGCAATTGAAGTCACTGGCAAAACGTTGGACGAGGCCAAGAGGCTCGCCGCCGAAAAGCTCGGCGTCGACGAAAACCACGTTTCCGTAACCGTGTTGGAAGAGGCCAAAGGAAAGGGCCTGTTCGGACAAAGCAAGGTTCGCATCCGCGCAGAAGCGACAAATGAAGCCTCTTCGGCCGTCGCCGTCGTGGAGGCGCCTTCGAAATCGAAGGAGACAACCGTTGCTCCTTTGGCATCCGAGGACTCAGAGCCGGAAGCAGCCTCTGCAAAGGAAGTCAAGAGCTCTCGTGCGAAGAAGGTTGCCGAACCCAAGAAATCGACCGCTCCCAAGGCTCCGGGGGCAAAGAAAGAAGCTAAACCTGCGGCTAAAGCCATGGAAGCAGTCGCTGCTGAATCCAACGAGAACGAGGAACGCGAAGCGGTCATCGCGACTGAGGAAGATGCCGAAAGGCTCGTCTCCCTGCTGCGTGAGTTTATGCAGGCCGGAGAACTGGAAGTCACCGCTCACAGCACTCAGTTGGGTGGACGTTACGTCACGATTGAACTCGACGGCAAGGACGTCGCATTCCTGGTCGGCAAACACGGTGAAGTACTCAACGCGCTCCAGTACCTGATGAACATCATCGCAGGTCGCAAATTCAACAACGGTGTTCGCGCAACCCTCGACGGCAACGATTATCGTCATCGAAGGGAGGAGGCGCTTACGAAGCTTGCAACGAACATAGCGAACGAAGTGAAGAATCGAGGTGAGGAAGCTGTTCTTGACGCGCTCCCAGCTTTTGAACGGCGCATCGTTCATAAGGCACTTTCGGACTTCGAAGGCATTGCGACCTATAGCGAGGGTGAGGAGCCCAACCGACGCGTCGTCATCGCCCCCGCGGACTGAACTAGGCGATGGCGAGGACGATCGTTGAGACCGCGGAAGCGCTGATCGACCAGGAAATCAAAGTCCTGGACCACGGGTTTGTGCGCCTGGTTGACTACATGGGTGGCGATGACCGCATCGTGCAGTCAGCCAGGGTTAGCTACGGCGAAGGCACCAAGAGCTACCGCCAGGACCGTGGCCTCATCCACTACTTGATGAAGCATTGGCACACAAGTCCCTTCGAACAGGTGCAGCTCACGTTTCACGCCAAGATGCCGATCTTCGTGGCCCGACAATGGGTGCGACATCGCACAGCGCGGCTTAATGAAATCTCGGGGCGATACTCGGTCATGAAAGACGAATTCTACGTGCCGGAACCTGAGCAAATTCGCTATCAGAGCGTTTCCAATAAGCAGGGTCGCTCCGATGAGGCTCTACCATTGGGCGAGGCTCAAGCAGTCATTGAAACAATGCGGGAAGAACAGCGAGCCATGTATGGGTCTTATCAAGCGCTACTCCATAAGAATGTGGCCAGAGAACTCGCGCGATCAAACCTCCCCAATTCGCTCTATACGGAGTGGTACTGGCAGATCGATCTTCACAACCTGTTCCACTTCCTAAGACTTCGCATGGACCCCCATGCGCAGTACGAGATTCGTGTGTATGGCGAGGCAATGGCCAAGTGCGCCCAGGCCGTTGCTCCCATCGCCTACGAAGCGTTTGAAGAGCACGTGCTTGGCACGGTTACGTTTTCCCGAGCAGAATGCCAAGCCCTAGCGGCCAAGCTTTCCGGTGCACCTGTGTCGTTGGAAGGCAAGCCCCTTGCCGCCTTTGAAGAGAAAATTGCAAAGCTGAGCGCCACCGTGGCTGCCCAAGACATCGAAGAGCCTGTGCTGCGTCCCTAATCTCAGGCTTTAGACTTTGCTTTCTTGGGTGCTACCGGCTCCCTGATTTCCTTCGGATCGGCCACGATCTTCGCATTCTTTGGATGCCGAACTCTGAACTCGATAAGTTGAAACGGCAAAAGGTACGCGAAATACACCATGGTCAGAAAACACGCGGTCCACACGAAGCCGGTGATCAACGAGATGTGCAATCCGAAAATGCGGGCGACGCTAAAGGCTATGGCTCCAGATACGATCAAATAGACGAAGTGCGCAGATCCCGCCATCCGATTCTCCTTTCGGCGGTTTATTTCAGAAGGAATATTTGTCAGGATTCCCTGTTGAATATCGTCCATTTCACCTTCTAAGAACACTTGGGCCAGGTGATGGGGCGGTTGAAAGACCTTGGGCACTTCCTGCTCGACGATGATCTTTGAGTTGTCAGGACCGTGTCCTTCGATCCACAGGTGAATGACGCTGTGAAAACCACGCGGACGAATCGTATAAAGGCTGGACTTAGGTCTTCCGCGAACGAATTTGAGGTGCGTTGGACACGCCACTTCCTTGTACTTCATCGACACCAGAAGCTTTTCCACGCGTGCAGTTGCGTCTTCCGATGAAACGGGACCAGTGAATTCTCTGCGCAGCTTCATTTCTGTGTCAATCAGTCTACAAAGGCTAGGACGAAGCTGCAGCCCCTTTCGTTTGGTGCACAATCAAGGAAGCCATGCCGCTTACCAGAGATCAACTCGCCCAAAGGGCCGCGCAGGAACTTCGCGACGGTTTTTATGTGAACTTGGGAATCGGGATTCCGACGCTTGTTGCGAACTTTATTCCGGAGGGTGTGGACGTGGTGCTGCAAAGCGAAAACGGAATGTTGGGGATGGGACCCTTTCCGTACCCAGGAGAAGAAGACCCTGATCTCATCAACGCCGGAAAACAGACCATCACCGACATCCCCGGAACCTCCTATTTCTCATCGGCGGATTCGTTTGCGATGATTCGCGGGGGGCACATTGACCTTTCTATTTTAGGTGCGATGGAAGTTTCCGAAGAAGGGGACCTAGCTAACTGGATGATCCCGGGCAAGATGGTCAAGGGCATGGGTGGCGCGATGGACCTCGTCGCAGGCGTCAAGCGCGTGGTCGTCGTTATGGAACATACGAACAAGGCGGGCGAGACGAAGGTGCTGCACGAGTGCACGTTGCCACTCACGGGCAAAGCCTGCGTCGACCTTGTGATCACAGACCTCTGCGTCTTCGAAATCGTGCCCAGTGGCATGGTCCTCATCGAATTGGCGCCCGGCGTGACCGAAGATGAAGTGACGGCAAAGACTGAGGCGACTTACACGGTGTCACCCGCGCTTCGCACCGTCGCCGTCTGATCACTGAACTATCTCGGCTCAAAGGCGTCAGGACTCGCGTGCCGAACCGCAATGCAGGCACAGTCCGCCGCGAAAAATGCGGTGGACAATGGAATGAGCGGGTCGTCTCTTCGATCCGCACCCGGGAGAAAGCACAATGAGCGATCTGATCAGCAGGCGAGACGTCATCAAGCGCGGAGGCATCATCGCAGTCGGGCTCACCGCCCCCCGATGGCTCTCCTCCATTGCCCAGGCGGATGTGATGAGAATGGCCAAAGGCGGCAAGCCCTCGGCCGACACGGTGCTCGTCGTCTGCCAGTTCTCGGGCGGCAATGACGGCCTGAACACGATCGTGCCGTACGCGGACAAGAACTATTACGTGTTGCGACCCACCATTGGCATCACAGAAGACAAGGTACTTAAGATCAACGAGCACGTTGGCTTCCATCCCGGCCTGAAGGGGCTCGCGGACCTTTATCAAAAGGGTGAGGTCGCCGTGATTCAGAACGCTGGATATCCCAATCCTAACCGATCGCACTTCAAGTCGATGGAGATCTGGCAGAGCGCTTCCCCCGAGAGCAAACTCAAGTACGGCTGGATCGGTCGGCACTTCGACCAACAACTCACCGTGGGGCCGCTCAATCCTGTCGTCGCGCTGGGCCTCTCCACCGAAAAGCCGCTCGCCCTTGCAGGTCGCAACGCAAGCGTTCCTTGTTTCGCGAGTCTTGCCGACGTGCAGCAAATGGTCGGCGATCCGGATACGGAGCGCATGCTCAGGGAGATTCAAGGCAGCGACGCGATGATGGGTTCGTCCACCGCCGTCGTGCAGCAGGCGAGCAAGACGGCCCTTGATGCGATGAGCATCCTGAACAAGCAGCTCGCCACCTTCAAGCCAACACAGACGTACGGTAAGGACGCCTTTGGGCAGGGCTTCAAGCAGATTTCGCAGCTTGTGGCTGGCTCGCCTGCCACCCGAGTCGTTTATTTCAGCGCGGGCGGTTTCGACACCCACGCTCGCCAGGTCGACACCCATCAACGACTTCTCAGCGGGTTTTCGGATGCGCTCACCGCCTTCATGGCGGAGATGGAGGCGGCGGGCAAGGCTGACAAGGTCGTGGTGCTCGTATTCTCGGAATTCGGCAGGCGCTCGGCCGAAAATGCCAGCGCAGGCACCGACCACGGCGCCGCGGCGCCGATGTTTCTCATCGGTAAGAAGATCAAAGGTGGCCTATATGGCCCGATCCCCGATCTCGCGAACCTGAATGACGGTGATCTGCGGTACGCCGTCGACTTCCGCGAGGTTTACGCGGCGACTTTGGATCAGTGGATGGGCGGTGACTCGGAGATCGTTCTCGGCGAGAAGTTCAACCCGATCGGCGTGTTTGCCTGAAGCTCGCGTAGAAAATTCTCCGGCTGCCGCCGGAGCCCCACCCACACGCACTTCGCACGCTCGCTGGATTGGAGGGCCGTGATCCTAATGTGCAGTGTCCTTTCAATTGTCGATCACCACGGACGTTTCACGACGCCACCGACCGAGCCTTCCCAAACACCATTTGCCCAGTGATGATTGCGACCGCCAACGGATAGACTGGGGCGTGATTCGCATCACCGCCTACATTCGGCCGCATCGATTGGAGCAGGTCAAGTCGGCCGTCGCTGCCCTGGGGGTGACCGGGCTTAACGTCGCAGACGTTCGCGGCACGGGCAACTCGACGGAGCGTTCAAGCGCGCTGGGTGGGGCAGTCACGGCGCTGCCGATTCGGTCTCGGCTGGCCGTTGTGGTGGTGGATGAACTTGCCGACGAAGTTGTGGAGTGCATCGTCGAGAACGCGAAATCGGGAGAGGCGGGGGATGGCAAGATTTTCATCGAGCGCGTGAGAGACGCCGTTCGCGTTCGCACTGGTGAACGTGGCGAAACCGGGCTCTGAGACATTGAACTGTCAAATTGGAAGTTAGCTCTACGGGCAAGAGTTCAAGTGTAGGAAATCCGTCAATCCAATTCCAAAAAAATTGAGATGGTGGCCCGCTGGACTAGGGTTGCCCGATCCGCTTAAGGTTGCCGCCGTCCGCGTCCGAAACGTATAAGGAGAAGCCGGTCTTGCGGTCTCCCACTGCGAAAATCGCTTTTTTGCCGTCAGTGGACCAGAGCAGGCGCTGAGTACGGTAGGGAAAGGTTCCTTTTCGGTGTCCACGTTGGTCCACGAATGCGATGACACCTATTTGGTTCTGTAACTCAGTGTAGGTGATCAGCCCGCCCGGGCCAAAATCCGGATAAAAATTGTGCTTCCCAGCATCCGAGAGATGCCTCATTCCCGAGCCGTCCTCATTCATCAAATAGATCTGGTCTTTGTTGTCGCCCAACTCAATGTACAGGGTGATTCTTTTGCCGTCGGGGGACCAACGGGGCGTGTACGCCGAGCCCTTGCCAAAGGCGATTTGACGCACATCGGTCCCATCCGCATTGCACGTGAAAGACTTGACGACAACCTTTGGCCTTTGCCCCGAAACCGACACGGAAAAGGCGATCTTGTCTTCGGTCGGCGAACATGCGATTTCGGATGCAAGCAAATGGACGCCAAGGCTCGTTTCCACCTTGGAGGCTACGTCGTAACTGAAGATGTCGGCCACATCGCGCTTCGCATAGAGCAGCTTTGTTCCGTCGCGCGAAAAGCTTGCGGCGACTATCCCGGTCGCGACGATTTGAGGGTTCGAGCCATCAACATTGGCGACCCAAGTTTTTATTGCCTCCGGGTCCAACTTTGAGCTTCTTGCGAATTGCGATATGTCGTCGACGCGCGTATAAACGATTCGCTTGCAGTCGGACGAAAACCCATATCCAAGGAACCCAAATTTCTCGGGTCCAACAGGCAGGTCCTTCACGGGCGCTTGATGAGGTGCAAGGATGAGTGCGAGTACGGTTAGGGCAAGCATTGCCTATCTTTACTCCTTTTGGTGCTTGCGGCGTGGCGGCATCCCAAGTAAACATGTGGATTCTCCGCAGGACACCCTTCCGCCTGCGCCGCCCTGGTGCCTCTCGAGACCCAATGAGTATCAGCGTCGTAGGGTGGGTCCCGCGTTGTGAATATGCGTATGGCGTTTGCTAAAAGGGGTGGCGGATGCGTAACGCTTTGCCCTGTGAAACGTTTGTGTATGCATAGGGTCGAATTGTAAGTCGCCCTCGAACTCTCTCCAATAGATTGCGGCCGGTTGTTCAAAGAAGAGCACCCGGCCGCCGTTCGTTTTCCCCTTCAGTTTCTTGCCCGTTACAGCGTTAGGGCGCTCATCACCTCTCCTCCTGAAACAGCCTGTGATTCCTGGACACCCATGATCAAACCCGATCGAAATTACGGACACCTCTATCCCGCCTTTGCCGAGAAGATCGAGCGGATCGCCAAGGCGATGGATGCCTGGTGTGCGGTGCATCGCAGCGGTTACGCTTGCGCCATGGCCGAGGGCTACCGCTCTTTGGAGCGGCAACGCGAACTCTACGCCCAGGGGCGGACGATACTCGGTGAGATCGTCACCGAGAAGGATGGGGTGAACCGCCCTTCCAATCACCAATCGTGCCTGGCGGCAGATCTGGCTTTCGTACAGGGAGGAAGTCTGACGTGGGACGTGCCCGAAGCGGCGTGGGACTACCTCCGCCATTTGGCACACACGGAAGGGCTCGTTTCTGGCTCTGATTGGCAAACCTTCAAAGACCGGCCCCATCTCGAATGGCCGACTTCGGACAAGGCGGCGTACGCATCGGCCCGCAAGTGGAAAATTGCGGCAGGGTTGCGATGATCACGGAGGCGGTGGCGGCCCTGGTGGGAGTGGTGTTTGCCTTCGGCGCGTGGTGCATCCGGGTTGAGTTGCGGCTGAACAAGGAGCGACAGGCGCTGGTGGCTTTGGAGGCCGCATTCAAGGATTTGAGACAGGACGTGCAGCGTTCATCTGAGTCCCTGCGCCACCACGGCGAGATGCTCGCCGCCATCAAGGCGACGGTGGATTTAATGGCGGCTGCGCTTCGCGACATGAGCCATCGCTTGGAACGATTGGGAGACCGAACTTTATGAAGAGCCACGCCCAACTTCTTTTAATTTCGTTCGCCGGAGCCTTCGCTGGCGCGCTGTCGATGGCGGACAACCTGTCGGACGTCCGCGCCTACCTGAAGGCATTCGTCATGGGCCTTGGAGCGACGGGTTTGCTCCGGGCCAAGTTGCCGGAGGAACCGGGGGCTTAGCATGGCTATGTAATGGCCCGCCGTGATGTTGCACGGCCCTGACCCCTACCTGTTCACTTCGTTCATAGACCCATTCGACTCGAATAACTTTCTCAGGGCAGGCTTTCACCCCGCCTTGGCGTGGGCAGATCTCGAAGCCGTCAACCAACCTCGTCCGCCTTGCCCATTGCAAAGCCCGTGGCTGAGCAATGCGAGGCCGCCGCTAACCAGGAGCACTCAATGAACAACGTCGTCACCTTTCTTATCAAGCATCTCGGCATCGATGTGTTGGAGCAGATCGTTCTGCCCATCGAGATCGACCAACTGACTCACGAAGATCGGCCCGCCATCGTTCGGGCGCTGTCACTTTCGGAGAATGCAGTGCGGCAGATCTGTCGCAAGACGGGGGCCGAGCCCGATTCGCAGCTGGCGCTGCGGGACAAGGCGGCGAACGCGTTCGCCGATTTCGTGATCGGCTTTGCCCCTCCTCAGGAAGCGAATCCGGCGGCCTGACATGGGTGTGCGTCTGCTCACTACGAAGCAGGAGGCATTTTGTCGGCTCTGCGCGTTCCCCGACGAGCACGGCCGGCAGCTCCCCCTTTATCGGGCCTATCAACATGCCTACCAAAACAACTGCGGCCGCGGCGCCGCCAGCGAGGAGGCAAGCCGCCTGATGTCCGATGATCGCATCATCGCCAGGATCGGTGAATATCGCATAGAGGCTTCCCGCGTCTACGCGGAGCAAGCCGCCTCCGCAGGGATCGCCGTAAAGGCGCGACGCGTCTTGCGCAAGAATCGGGACTGGGAGAGGATCGCCCAGATTTTCGACGCCCGCGCCGCCGAGCCGTCGACGGTCCCTGGCCACGACACCGGCCTCCTCGTCAACGTGCCCAGGCAGATCGCGGGAGAACGGGTCGACGTATTCCAACTCGATAAGCCCGCCCTCGACGCTTTGAACGATCTGGAGGAATCCGCCGCCCGCGAACTCGGCCAGCGCCACGCCGGCACTGAGATCACGGTGAACGGCGGCCAGGTCGTTTTCTACCTCCCCGAAAACCATCGCGAAGAGACCGCTTAACCTAATGCCGCGTGTCATTCCGACCGAAGCAAAGCGAAGCGGAGGAATGGTGTTTGGCTAGGCGGGGCTGCCTCGTAATCCCGGCGTCTGGTTTCACGATCCCTCGACTCTGCTCGGGATGACTCCTAGATGGAGGTGCCGCTATGCAAGAAATCCGACCGCAGGCGGGGCCGCAGACGGAGTTCCTCTCCTCGCCTGCCGACATCGCCGTCTACGGCGGAGCCGCCGGTGGAGGCAAGACCTTCGCGCTCCTCCTCGAGCCGCTCCGCCATATCTCGAACAGGGACTTCCTCGGCGTCATCTTTCGCCGAACGATGGAGCAGGTCCGCAATGCGGGCGGGCTGTGGGATGAGAGCTGCGGGCTCTACGGGCTTCTCGGCGGCAAGGCGAGTGAGACCCGGCTCAGCTGGAAGTTCAGGAATGGCGCGTCGATCCGGTTTCGCCATCTGCAGCACGAGAAGGACAAGGTCCAGTATCAGGGGGCTCAGTTCGCGTACATCGGTTTCGACGAGTTGACCCACTTCACGGAGACGCAGTTCTTCTATCTCCTGAGCCGCAACCGATCGACTTGCGGTGTGCGGCCCTACGTGCGGGCGGCGACCAACCCCGATGCGAATTCCTGGGTCAAGCGGTTTCTGGCACCATGGGTGGACGGGCATCACGTCGACCCCGCGGAAAGTGGGGAACTTCGGTGGTTCACACGCGATCACGGTCAAATCAAATGGGTGCCCAAAGGCACGTCGGACGCGAAGAGCGTGACGTTCATCAGAGCCAGCCTCGTCGACAACAAGATTCTTTGCACTCGCGATCCGGGCTATTTGGCGAACTTGAAAGCCTTGTCCCTTATCGATCGCAGAAGGCTGCTCGACGGTGATTGGGACATCGTCGAGGGCGGCAACATGTTTCGCCGCGAGTGGTTCGAAATCGTTCGTGTCGAGCCGGTGGGAATGCGTCTCTGCCGTTTTTGGGATCTTGCGGCGACCGCCATGGTGCCCGGTAAGGATCCAGATTGGACGGTGGGCGCCTTGTTGGGTCGAACCTTGCAAGGCGGAATCTACGTGGTGGACGTGCAGCGAATCCGTGCGACTCCGGCCGGAGTTGAGAACCTTATCGGGCAGACGGCGGACCTGGATAGGGCCCGTTACGGACAGGTTGCAATACGGATGGAGCAGGAGCCGGGATCATCCGGCGTCGCGGTTTTGGACCGTTATCGCCGTATGGTTTTGCCTGGTTTCGACTTCCGCGGGGAGCGATCGACGGGTTCCAAATCGGACCGGGCCAGGCCCTTCTCAGCGCAAGCCGAGGCGGGGAATGTGAAGTTGCTGATCGGCCATTGGAACAACGACTACCTGAACGAGTTGTGCGCGTTTCCGTCAACGGAAGCGCATGACGACCAAGTGGATGCCTCGACCGGTGCGATGGCTTGCCTGACTTTGATCGGCGGGTTCAACGCCGCGTTTGGCGGCCAGAGGCCGAATATGCAGGGTTACAGATACTAGCGCCCCAGATCGAGTGGTCACCAGCCGCTTCTTCTGGGCGTTCAACGCCTCCGCCGGACCCGATAAATGGGGCGAACCGCAGGTACGACGCCCCAAGAGCGGCGATGAGTCGCCGCACTCGAAACCGGATTCATGCCAATCACCCTTCTCCTAAAACGTCATGAGAAAAACACGATTCGTAGCCAAGACATCAGAAGCGGGGGCGGCCCTGAGCGGGCTCGCTCAAGTGGTGCGCGAATATGTCGCGGGATCCGCCGACTTCCCTTATCAGCAGTTTCAGCGGGCTTTGCCCAGGTACGTCGACGACGCCGAGCGAGATTTCGGCAGCGACTTGTATGAGCGGATGCTTCGCGACCCCATGGTCGCTGCGGCAGTCGACACGTTGAAGATGAGGGCCCTGGCGGAAGGGGTGATCGTCGCACCTTCGGATGACTCGCCCTCGGCGGCCAACATGGCTGCTTTTGTGGAGCAAGCCTTGGGCGATCTGGACGTGCCCTTGGAGGAAACGCTGTACGACATGCTGGATGCGCTGGCCTTTGGCCATCGATTGGCCGAGTTGGTCTTCAAAGTGCGGCAGGACGGCGCCCTAACACTGCGAGCGATCAAGCCAAAACCGCGCCGGAACTACGGCTTCGTGCTGGACGCCTATCAGAACCTGACGGGCGTCGCCGCCATCGTGCCAGGGAAGACCTCATTCGTGCCCGTCGGCATCGTGCCGGAGCCCACTGAGTTGCCGAACCTGTTTCCGCCCTCGAAGTTCTTTGTGCTAACGTACGGGTCGTCCAACCGCGACCCTCGGGGCTCTTCGCTGCTGCGCCCCGCTTACAACCCGTGGTGGTTGAAGCAGCAGACCTGGCCCCAGCTTCTAAAATTCTTGGTGCAGTTCGCGGGGCCATCGTTGATCGGCTACACACCGGAAAACGCCGCTTTTGCAGGCGATTTGACGCCGGAGGACCTGATGCTCGCGGCGCTGAAGGGTTTCCAGAGTGGTTCGATCGTCGTGCTGAGGGGTGGATCGAAGGTTGACAAGATTCAGAGCGAGGGAGAAGGTCGGGCGTTCCTGAGCGCCATTGAACTTTACAACCGCGAGATCACCCACGCGGTGCTGAAGCAGACGCGTGCGACGATGGAATCGCAGTTTGGCTCTCGCGCCGACAGCCAGACGGCGACGGACATTTTGGACGTCGTGATCGGGTGGGTCCAAGGGGTGTTGGCACGTTCGTTCCGGCAGCAGGTGCTGCGTCCGCTGGTCATGTTGAATTACGGCGGCGGCGCCGCTCGAGATCTGTGCCCGAAGGTACTGTTTTCTGGCTCGGGCAAACCGGAGTTTGCCACGACCGCGGCGGCGATTGCGCAGTTGAAGTCGAGCGGTTATTTGGCGGAGTCACAGCTTGCGGGCATCGATCAGATGTTGTCATTGCCCGTGCGGTGAAGGATTTGAGATTCAGATTTCAGAGGCGCAGGCTTTGCACTTCGTTGCGTCGGCCGCATTCTTCTCTTTACAGAAGGGGCAGTCCTTGCTAGGGGGAGCCGGCGCTTCCTTGATCAGGGCTTTTGTGATCATGAACACCACGTATGCGATCACGATGAAGTCGATGACATTGCCCAGAAAGTCGCCGTACTTTATCGCGTTCACCGTCGTTTTGCCAGCGGCGTCCGTGGCGGAACTGAGCACAATTTGAGCCTCGCGCCAGTCGCCTTTGGGCATGACAAGCCCGATGATCGGCATCAGAATGTCGGCCACCAGGGCGGAGACAACCTTGCCCATCGCGGCGCCGATGATCACGCCGACGGCAAGCGCGAGCGCGTTGGTTTTGGTCAAGAAACCCTTGAATTCGCCAATCATGTGTCCTCCACTCTCTGAGAGCTAGGACGGGCATTTTCGAGTTGAAGTTGCTCGCAATTTGCGGGGCCAATCCATATGACCTCGCCCTTTTGGGTGAAGGCGACAAAGGAGAGTTCATGAAAGAAGACGTCATTCGATGCCCGAGTCTCGAGGTGAGCGCGGGCCAGTTTTCCGGCCAAGCATCCTCTGAAGTGGTGTTGAGCGGGAAAGTGTTTGAAATCGGCGACTACCCGGATCGTGGTTTCGCCATCGGCCCGGAGGAGATGGACGAGGCGATCGCGGCGTTCAAACCTGTCGCCAACGATCTGGAGCATTCTCGTTTGAGGGACGTTCTGGGCAATTCCCTGGGTGAGCTCAGGAAGCTATGGCGAGTCGGAAGGGAAGTCTTCGGAGAGGTGTTGGTTCCGCGTTGGCTTGCGGAACTCACGGGCAACGCGCTGAAGGTTTCTTTGGCCTTTGACCATACCAAACGAGTCGTCGGGAACGCCTTGACGCTCTCGCCGCGGATTTCCGATGCGGAAGTCGCTGCCGCCTTCTCCGTCGCGGCAGACGATCAGAGCCTGCAACGTATCCACGACTTGGCCGCTGCCAGGGGGGCAGAGTGTGCTGCCTCCACATTCATCGGGAAGGTGGCCGCTTTGCTCAGGCGACGCCCCGTTTCGGGTTCCATGCGAGCGGACGCTGCGGCCAGGTTTGCGCTGGAGGCGGTGAAAGCCAAGAAATTCCTGCCCGTCGACCGGCCCTACCTTATGAAGGCGTTTGAGGCGGCCATCGTCGCGGATTCGGTAGGGATGTTCTCGGAGGTGGAGGGCGAGTGTTGCGGTGCGCTTCGGCAGATGGTGGAAGAACGACCAGAACACGAGCTTTCAGACGAACTGCTGGCAAGTGGTGGCCAAGGACACCTCGTGCCGGGCGACGGCATCAGCGAAGAGCGCAAGAACGAGCTGCTCAGCAAGAGCGATCTGGGCCGAGAGGTCAAGAAAAAGAGGAGCAAGGCGCTTTAGGCGCCGGGAGATCACATGAAGACGGCGATGAACCTATTCACTTACTCGCGCCTGGAGCCGATTTGGCCGGGCGATGGGCGCACTTTTGCCGCCGCTTTTGCGGCGAATCTGGCCATGAAGAAGGGCACCTTGATCGGACAGATCAGCTCCAGTCCCGCTTCAGAGCAACAGACATTGACGATTACGGGGGCGCCGACGGGCGGCACGTTCACGATGACTTTCAATGGCCAGACGACGTCGCCTTTGGCCCACAATGCCACCGCATTGCAAGTTCAGGCGGCGGTGGAGGCGCTGGCCACCGTGGGTTCGGGCAATGTGTTGGGCGGCGGAGGGGCTTTGCCGGGCTCGGCGGTCACTTTGACGTTCCAAGGAGAGTTGGCCAATCAGCCACAGCCCTTAATGATCGTCGCCGCCTCGTTCACGGGTGGAACGACTCCTTCGGCGAGTGTGTCGAGAACCGTGTCGGGTGTGGCCTACGGTAAGTGGGCCGCCTACGCGAACGGCAATTCGGATGGAACGCAGACACCGCGTGGGATCTTGGCGATCGACGTCGCGACGGACGCGGCGGGAAAGACGACTTACGGACCAATGCCCACGGGCGGGGAGCATGGCGAAAAGTATCCCAGCGCCCCTGTCTATTACAAAGGCGAATTCCGCATTCTGGACCTTGTCGGTCTCGATTCGAACGCCTTGTCTGGGTTTGCCCGGTTGATCTCAGGCTCGATCAGCGACGGGGTGATAAGCCTGCTCTAAGAGACGCTCACGATTGCTTTGCACGGCTCAGCGTGGCTCGGCGTTGCCTTCGGACTGCCATCGCTAAGCCATTGCTGAGCAACAGCTGAGCCACGCAAAGCTCATCGCACAAGGAGATTCATTTTGGGAACATTCATCTATCCGACCAACGCGGAACTGACGGCGATCCTTCAGGAGAAGCTGCCGGTCCGCACGATGGACGACGCCATCTTCGACATCATGCCCATTGAGGACGACGATACTTCGCTCGTCATGTGGGAGCAGGAGGACAATTACATTGGACTCATGAGCCTGCGCGGGTTCGACGGCCAACCAGGGCGGGTGTCCAGGGTGGGCGTCAAGCAGTATCAGATGTTGCCTGGGGTTTACGGCGACTACATCCAACTCGATGAAACGGAGTTGACCTTGGGCCGTGCCGCAGGCACGTTCGGGCAACCCATCGACATACAGAACCTCATCGTTCGCCGACAAGACCAGTTGTTGAATCGGGCGATTGACCGGCTGCGATTCATCGGTTGGACCCTCGTCTCGCAGGGCACGTTTTCAGTTCCGACCCCCGATGGCCAGATCATCCATTCCGATTCGTTCAACCTGCAGAGCTACGCCGCATCGGTGCCGTGGAGCACGGTCTCGACGGCGACGCCCTTGAAGAACTTCCGTGACGTGAAGCTGCTCGGCCGAGGGAAGAGCGTGAGCTTTGGCGCGGGATCGGTTGCCTATATGAACCAGGTGACTTTCAACTCGCTCGTCTCAAACCAGAACACGAACGACATCGCGGGCAGGCGGGTCACAGGTCTCTTCGCTCCCCTGAATCTCGAGGAGATCAACCAGGTGCTTTTGGGTGAGGACTTGCCGAAGATCCAAGTCTACGACGAAGGTTACTTGGACGAGTCGGGTGCGTTCCAGCCCCATTTGCCGAACGGCAAGTGCGTGGTGGTCGGCAAGCGGCCCGCCGGCCAGCGGGTGGCGTC
>CAZUCK010000021.1:0-12344 GCA_964619505.1 uncultured Fimbriimonas sp.
ACCGGCGTAAGCGAAGTCTTAAAGGCCAAGTTTCCCAACATGAAGACGTTCGCCGTGGAGCCCGAAAAGTCGCCCGTAATAGAGGGCGGAGAGCACACGCCGCACAAGATTCAAGGGATCGGGGCGGGCTTCGTACCGGCAAACCTCCACAAGGACACCCTCGACGGCGTCATACATGTGACTGAAGAGGAAGCCTTCGAGTTTGCCCAACGGGCCGCAAAGGAAGAGGGACTTTTCGTGGGCATATCTTCTGGCGCTTCTCTGGCCGCCGTTGCGCAGAAAGTGAAGGAAATCCCCGCAGGAAGCCGAGTCCTAACGTTTTGCTACGACACTGGCGAGCGTTATCTGTCCATCGAAGGTCTTTTCTAGAACGGTCTCCACGCAGTTGCAAGAAGGGTCGGCGGCAAGAGCCGCCAACCCATGTTGGGCCATACCGGCTCGGCCTTAGTGATTGGTCCAGTGATATTCGCCGTCGCCGAGCATGCTCTGAATGTAATTTAGCTGCCCGTCGTGATACCAAATGTGGCTGACCGCGATCTGGGCGAGGCTGAAAATGGGAGCGTCCATCTGCCAAGGGGCCGTCGCGATCGTCGTGAGAGTCTCTTCGCTCGCTGCCATTAGAGCCTCCGAAAGCGCCGTTGAGCCCTTTTGAAGCATTGCAGTGGCACCGTCCTTTGTCGCGCAATCGGCCTCAAGCTTCCCCATCGCATCCGCATCAATGGTGGGAGTTCCGCTCTCTTTGATCGCCTTTGTCATCCAGAATAGGAAACCAACGGCGTCCGCCGTCAGCGAACTGCAGGGCTTGGAGCAACCACCGAACGTTGCGGTCCATTTGTCTTCTGGGATCGCCTGAATGTCGGCCTGATACATGTGGGTCAGGGCCTGCAGCCATCCATTCAATTGGGCGCGAGCGTCGATTTGTTCCAAAGTTGTACTCATACTTCCTCTCCTTTTAGACCTCATATCCTGCTGAAGGGGCCGATGGGTGCAACCACTTCCTCCAAGGAATCTTGTGGGCGTTCTTCCTTTGACAAGACACGAGGGTTCTCCCAGCATATCACTTCGCAAGAGCAGCGGCAAAGGCAAGATCAACTTTGCCTCATCGGGAAAATGCGGGTCGGACCCCTTGCGATCAAGCCGTCCGATGTGGCGGAAGAAAAGGGCCCCGTAGAGTTGCTGGGTTTCTCGGATGGAGGCGGTTCGGTCCGGAGATTGCCCACGTCGCTTATAATAGTGAGTCCATTGGATTCTCGGGGTGCAGATGCAATTGGTTAAATTTCGGCTGGCGGCTGTCAGTGTGGCGGCGTTTGGGTTTGTAGGTCTTAGCCTTGCCGGAAACGTTCCCGGTTATGTCGGCCTCTACGCTCGAATACCGAACGGGCAGAACATCGAGCTCAGCGGGAGCCCGTACGCTTCAACGGCCGGAGCCATGGGCTGGGTCGCCGACTCGAGCCTGATCCCGAGCGCTTCCGGAACCATCACCTATGGATATGCTCGCGGCATCGCAGCGTCAACGGATCCGAAGGACCCGCGAAAGGAGTATCTTTCGGGGCTCGGATACTCTGACGGCCACGGCGGTATCTATTCCTTCGGGCATTGGAACGGCGCCCGAATCGTCGATTCTCCGGGAAGCAACGAGCAAGATGCTCTGATGCCCGGGGCAAACCCAAACGATCCGTCGACTTGGAACATTGGGCAGGCCACATTGCCGACCCAGGGAGACTTAGGGCAACTCTATCTCGCACACAATGACCGCAAAGTCTTCTTCGCCCTTGAGCGAGGCACCGTCGCCGGAGCCTATCGCTTTGAAGTTGAACTGAATCAAGAACATGACGCACCCTACAGGCCCTCACGATCCCAGGGCGACGTCATGGTCAGAATAACGGGAGTTGGGGCAACGGGTTTCAACGCGCAGCTGTTTACGTGGACAGCGCATCGGTGGGTTTCGACACCCAAGCCTCAGAGTGCCCTTAGTGCGGTGACAAACGCAGGCGGCGCGTCAAGTGAGCCTTGGGGAATGCTGAGTGGCGCGGGCGGGTGGCAACTTGGCTCCTTCGCGCCTTCTCAGTTCATGGAGGGCGCAATCGACTTGGGCGCGCTCAAGACCGGTTGGTCAAGCGCCTTGTCTGGATCCAGTGGCGTCTACGTTCAATTCAGGTCCGGCACCGTTGGTGGTAACAATCCCGTCGACATTACACCGATCTACGGCATTGCTCTTAATCATCCCGTCGCCGTGCCCTACATTGACCGTTTTGCCCAAGAGTTGGTGCTTGATGCAAACAACTCGTTTGACTCCGACGGCGGGCCCGTGCAAGAAATCACCTGGACAATTCAATTGAAAGACCATCGCATCTCGGCGAAGGACGCGGCCACCTTCGGCATCAATCTGGGTGCCCAGCCTTACAGCGACTTCCAGCCTATGGGAACCGGCAAGTGGACCGTGACTACGACCGATCCAAACAGACTCGTCGACATTGGATTCACTTACCCTGATAGCGCGCCTCAAAGCGTGCGCTTCGCGGTGAGTCTCACCGTCAAGAGCGCCTCCGGCTCTGACACGTCGGGCGAAGCCATCGTCGAGGTCTGGCGCCCCGCCGTGGGTATCGTTCGCGTGCTGGACGCCCAAGCAAGAACCTGCGCCTACTCCCTGACCGGAGGGGTGCCGTCAAGTTTTTACACATCACCACTCGTGGTCACATGGCACGCGGTCGAAGGGGCGTTCTGCGATACGGGCGCCTACGCCGGCCCAGCCATCAACAATTACTTCGAGGTGACCTCGCAGGTTTGGTCCGGTAGTGGAACTTCCGGCACCTTCGTGCTTGCACCCTTCAGTCAGTCGCTTCTAGATCACGTTGCGTATCTGGATGCCACGCAAAACATTCTAGGTCAAGCAGAGAACGTTTTTGAACCCAAGCACTGGTTCTTTGTGTCGTGGAGCGGGGGCATTGACCCCTCCGAAGATCCATACGTTTCAGGGTACGGACCCTCAAAGTTGGCGTTCCCAACCACCGATCCCAGCCCGCAGCTCGGGTTCAACGGCACAGAAATCAACCTCTGAAGTACGGTTGCTTCTCACTCAGATCCGCATCCTAGGTCCGTCGCAACCGACGTACCTACGAGAGGCCCATCTCCCTAGATCAATTGGCTTTTCCCTGTTCGGTCGTCCAGGGCAATCGGAACTCATGATCAAGATAGCCCTGGCGGCTCACCGTAATGAGCGACCTCTCGTCATTGCCAGCGGGAGGTAGATCGAAATCCAATTGCAGGGTTTGGTTCGTGCGCCCGACAAGAACACGGTCCTGAAACACATATGCGTCGACCAATTTTCCGGTAGTGTGGTCGCGGCACTCGATGATCACTTTTCGCTTCAGACTGGAATGGGCGGAATTTGGAAGAGGCGCCGTTTTCAGTTGGGTCACCAGGCCAGGTTGGACATTGAGCGGCTTGGTCAGCACGAAAGCGGGCTGAGTCAGCTTGACATCGAACGTTCCCTTGACGCTGTTAAGATCCCATTGCGACCGAATTTCCTTGAGTTTCGCAATCAGGTTGTCTGCGTACTGTTGTTCTCCCGCAACGTTCGGGTGGCCCATTGAGGCAACCGGCCCCGCCAACGACTCAAACATATGATTGATGGCCTCAGCTTGCCTTTCCCCAGACACTTCGTCGTCGAACCCCATTTGCCAGAGGAGGCTGTTCGGGCCATAGATGGAATTCTTGACGTCGAAATCCGACTTTACTAGGTGAACACGGTCCCCGACCCCCTCCAGCTTGGTCCGAGGTGAGGCATTCGTGCTGTCCACCGCCGAGCCGAGGGCAGCCAAGACATCTGCGTGAAACGCGGCACAGTTGTCCACAAGCTTTTGTTGTGCCACCGCCGTGGTGACGGCCGCAAGGGGCACCAAAAGCGGTTTCGTCGTCGGGTCGGGCCAGATTGCGAGGACCATGCCGCCGACGAATATGGGAAGCATCAGCCGATTCGTTTCCGATGAAACGATTCGAAAGTAACCCGTGACCAGCACAGGGGATTTTCTGAATGGGAAGCTTGCGGTGAGGTCCTGGAGGACGTCGCGCATGCCCACTTTTGCAAACTTGGTCGTGCGTGATTGGATCAGGCTGCTCGTGCCAGTGATTGGATTGAGGATGTCCGTGATGGGCATATCATTGATGCCTCCGTCCATGATCACCAAGTCAACCGTGTCCTCCTCCAATGCGTCGTTGGCGGTCTCCAACTGCTTTGCGACGGACGGCCAGTTGACGGGCAACTCGCCGGGTAATGGCGCTAAATCGTCTTGTCCCTGTTCACCTTGTACAGGGAGCAGAGTTGCGCCGGAATGGGCATATCGAGTGATCTTCACGTCGCGCCCGAGCTGGCCTTTGACATAGGAGGCGACCCTCTCCGCCATCTTATGCTCAGTCTTAAGGCCTTGTCCCCACTGGATGCTGTCCCCCAGCACCACAATGTGGAATTGGCGGTGTGGGTCCTCACGTCCGCCTGATGTCAACCGTTGCTCGACCTTCAGTTTGGTCAAACACATTCGGAACCCGGGTAAGGCGAAGGTTGCGTTGGTCTCGCCGACCGAACTTGCCCGGGCCCTAAAGGTTGCCACCCCGGCATCATTCAGCGCCACGGACTCATCTTGACCGGCAACGAGGGCGGCCACATCTGGGTGGCTGAAGCCCCGGAATTGTACGAACTGTCCAACGAAACTTTGCGGGGCGGATTTGCTCCCTGAAGCGGCGGCTTCGACGGGTGCCTCCAAGGGACCGACCAGTTGGACACGGTAGCTGACCATTTGTCCAACTCGCGCCGCGTTCCTGGCAGCGACACTGATGGCGGGCGAAACGTTTATTGCCGTCTTAGGGCCATCGTTCGTGCCTTGTGCATAGTAAATGCTGTACTTACCTCGGGGTAACTGGGGCACAAGAATGGCGGGAGAAGTCCTTCTCCAACTGCTATCTGGTTTGCCCTTTTCTGGTCGGCCAATGATTTCGGAGATTTGAGTCAACCCTGCGACCCAAACGTGCACGCCGTCGGTGATCCGAGCTTCGTAAGGGCCGTCCCCAATATTGGTTGGAAGGGCCACAGGCACAGCATCACCGGGCACAAATGTCGTTCCAGAAGGGATCGGGGTACCTGGTGCAAGTTTGAAGCGTAGAAAAGGTCGATCAAGCGCCTTATCGAAATTGAGAAAAGCCTCCCTGTCTTGGAGGTTTGTCGGGTGGGGGAGTGGTTGATTCTGTGCTGTGGCCAGACTGGGAAGAACGAAGGTTAAAGCATAAAGCGCAAACCAAAGCTTTTGTTTCATGAAGGTTACTCTCCGAATTCAAAGCAATAGACATCGGGCTGGAATTCTGATCGAGGACTCGATTCTGTAACACTTCGATATTGACGCGGCAACTTCCTCCTGAAATGGCTTTCATGTCGAATTTTTCACGGCTGCCACTAGCCACCCATTTATTGCGCAATTTTTGTCGCGCTTTGCCTTGAATGCCAGGGATGCCAGCCGTGTGACAAAATGCAAAGGTCTTGAAACTGATCGGTCGCCCTGACGTGATAGCGTTTGCCACCGTATTCTCGGTGGGCCTTGCCTTGACGTCGGTGATGACATACCAAATGTGCCAGGCGAGCATGCGTGAGGCGCAAGCAAGTGCCGAAGTTAGGGCCGCCCGGGCAAATGACTCGCTTGAGAATCGCGTCGAACGAGCGATGAACGCACCCGAGAGTTTGGCGGCCTACTTCGAGGCTTCCGGTGAGGTGCATCCGAATGCTTTTAGGCGGTTTGCTCGGCAACTCAAGAAGCGCTTCCCGGAGGTTCTGGCGCTGGAATGGGCTCCCAGGGTGGCATCCGGCGATCGACCCGCCTTTGAGGCGCGCTTCCTTGCTGGTCGCCGGGTGAAACCCATAAGAGGCGTCGATTCGGTCAAGGCAGCACAGTTTCAATTCCCCATAGCCCTCGTCGAACCCGCTGAGTCAAATAGCCAGGTTGTGGGCGCTGATTTGTACTCAAGCGGTCAGAGGCGACAGGCCATTGACGAGGCGCTCTCGAGTGGACGTATCACCAGCACGTCTCCGATCAACCTTATCCAAGAGCCCGGCAGAGCGGGCGTGCTCGTGTTTGCACCCATCAAGCTTTCGAGTTCGCAAGAGCCCAAATTCGCGCGAGGCGTCGTCCTCGGCGTCTATGACGCTCAGGGCCTCTTTACCGGTCGTGTAGGGGCTGAAAAATCGGGGGCGCATTTAGTCAGCGCAAAGGATGTCAGCGGCAAACGGCCTATGCCGATTTGGGCCAGTGCGAGGGCGATGAGCAGTGGGGAGCTAGTCCAGAAACAGTTGCGGTTCGGCAGTCGCCTGTGGCGACTCGATTACACGGTTCCGATTTCGAATTCCCAATTGCGGTGGAGCTTTCTTTTGGGCGCGCTTGGTGCTACGTGCTCATTGCTCATTGCTCTCCGGGTTCGCGTGTACGTTCTCGCCAACTCACATTTGGCGAAGCGAGCCGATGAATTCAGAGACGTCGCGCTTGACATGATGGACGAGCTAACGGCTTCAGAGACGAAGCGGCCCCGCCCATGACCAGCCGAATCACATGGCCTTGAGCCGATCGACCGTCTCGGACAATTGATCCGGTTCGCCAAGGAAAACGATTCCCTTAACGTGCGGATGATTTCGAAAGCTCATCCACCGCCCCACTGCGCGGGATTCAAACCACCTTTCGTGACGAAGCGGCAGGTAACGCTCAGAGCCGTTCTTGACCCTTAGCTCGTAAAGGTCGATGTGCTCCATCCAGCGAACGCGTAGATCACCATTTGAGTCCACGCTGATCCAATCGGGATTCACGTTCCAGTCTTCCCAAACGATCGAACCTGGAATAACTCTGCTTTCGAGCGAAGTGATCACGACGTTCTTTGCAAACCTACGGCTTCTCCTTATCCGAGCGCCAACGAATTCAAGTATTCGAGCTCTGCCTAACTCCAGCAAGAGTCGAACGGCACTTGATGTGATCCGTTTCTCTGCCTTTGTGCCTGTCGTTCGTATTCCCATTTCCATAGATGCTCACACCTGCGGTAGCGACACGTTCATGCGCGTCCCATAAGGAGGCAGTAGAACTTCGCAGCCGTGATTCTCGAACTCTTCAGCCAGCAACTTGGCGTTTTCCGCCGTGTCCAACTCGAAGTCAAACCGGTCGAACCTGGCGTGCAACTCCAATAGCCCTTTGGCCAGCCTTGAAGCCGTTTGTCTGGTCATGTCGCCGTTTATTCCTCCAATGAGAGAAACGTTTGCGGGAACGCCGTTTCTAACAAAAACTTGTGATTCCTGTGTTAGAAATGCCGATTGCCACGCGTTTAAGTACTGAATGGCTGAGCTGAACGTACTGGAACCGTATCATTGCTTCGCCTCGTCGTTGCATCCTAGATCTGTGGATGAGCTCCGGCAGATTGAGCGCCTCGTTGACGACGATGAGGCGGCGGCGAAGGCGGCATTCGACAAATTGGCGGAACGCGTTAGGCCATTCCTCGGGCGCAGCCTGGCCGACCTAATGCCGATTGAGTCTGATCGTCAAGATGTAATCCAAATCACGCTCGAGCGAATCTGGGCTAAGCGCCTCAATTTCAAAGTGCAGAGTATCGGAGCTTGGTGGGCTTACGTAGCCGTGACCGCCAGGAGATGCGCTTTGGACCGCATCGGCGCAAACGTTGAAACCATCCTGGAAGACATCCCGACCGATCAGCACGATTACATTGCGATCATCGCGGAATTCAGTGCCCATCGTTCGCGTCTCTATTCCTTGGCCGATGAGCTTTGGTTGGGCACGGACAGCTCGCTGCCAAAGTTGGACAGAAAGCGTCGCCTCCTTGCCGCTCAGCTCCATTACCTTCATGACCAGCCTTGGGAAGAAACATGCGCCATTGTCGGCGTGGGCAAACCGATTGCTCGTGAAGAGCTCGACTCTTGGCTCCTCTCTGACGCCGTGCTGAACGACCTCTCTTATTCACAACTCCACAAGGGCAACGAACGCCTAGCCTGCAAGATCCTCGGTCTCGACGATTCGGTGCGGGAATCTGAGTTCGATGATTTCCGAAGGCGAGCGGAGCGAGGCATGGCTGCACCTCCGGAAGGCTGGGGCTGGGAGGAAGTCAGGATCGTCATTTTGCGCTATGTAAACGGACTCCTAACGGAGAAAATTCAGCAGCTGGCGCCCGATCTCAGCAAACCCCAAATCGAAGCCGTCCTTGAAAAGTGTAAGGTCCGACTCCCGTTCGAAGATGCAGCTCTTGAGCTGCAACGCGCCTTCGTTGGGAAGAACCTTTGCCAAAATCCGCTGACTTCTGCCGGCCTTTGGAAACGCCTCGTGTTCCAATACTTCGCCGCCCAGGAACTCCCGCAAAAGCAAATTCTCGAAAGGACTCAATCCGCCGCGCAATCGGTTGGATACGAACTCACGGAAGGCATGGTTAACGTGTGGCTCAGCGGTGGCCGCCTGATCGGCCAATTGATCTCCCACGCGAGAAAAGGTGAAAACCATGGACTCTGAAATCGTAACTGCACTCCATCCCGCTGCCCTAGAAATCGCTGTCGCCCTTCTCGCTTCATCCAAGCCGGACCTTTCGTCGGCCGGCGTTGACGAGACGGCTCTAGCCCGCTTCGCCTGCGGATGGGTCACCTCCGACGAGCATGCACAAGTGGTTGTTGCGCTTACAGAGTCTGCGGCCCTTCGCGGCCGCCTCATCCAAATGCGAAGAGAATTGCTTGCAGCCCAACGAGGTGTTAACGAACAGGCCGATGTGCTTAAACGCAATTCCGTGCTCGCCAAGGTCATGTCCGAAGCCCTCAAAGCATCCTTTGGCGTCTTTTCGAACTGGCAGGAATCCTGTCAGAAAGCATGGAGCGACGTCGGCATCAGCGCGGATGAAAAACGTTCGATACGAACGGGGTTGCTTGGAATCGCCGAGCGACTTCGCACCGCGGGCACCCCTCCGTACGCTCTGACTCGGTCCGAAAGGCGGATCTCAAGCGTCATCGTTCAGCCCGGCGACAACGTCGCTGAACTCTCCGTCACCGTGGAGGATGACGAATCCTTGGTCGCGGAAGCCAAATTCAGCCATCCTTACGTCGATCCGAAGGAGATCTCTCTCTACATTGTGGAACCCAGCGGCGCGTGGGCTTGGCTAGGTTCCAGCATTGCAAATCGTTCTTTCTGGAACCTCACCACGACGGGTTGCGCCGCGATGCTCGATCTGCCTTGCGGAGACCTCTCGTCCCATTGGTTTGTGCTGGGAGAAGGACGCTGGTTTGGCCGCCGAAACACCGTCTCTCTCTATATTTGCGATGACTTAAGACACCCCAATACCTCGCCCCATGCCAGGCTCATTTTAAGCAGGGCACCGATGGTCAGCGACGGGCATTTCGTCATCCAGTTCGAACTGCCGCAGGCCGTCCGTGACGCCTACGCTGACGCCAGCCTTACCCTGTCGGTTGACCTCGGCTCAAGTGCCTTCGTGCTCGGAAACTGGCACATTCAAGATCTTCCAACCTCAAGAGAGGTGGAGTTGGTGGCGCCCGCCCCCGGTTTGCCCGATTGCTCGCTTGACCTGCATTCCTCCGTCAGTCTCTGCCTTCGACGAGGTTGATCGCATGGCATTGACAAGTAAACCGGCTGCTACGACCTCAAAGCTGGTGATATTGTGGGCAAAGAAACCAAGGGTTGGCTGTGACCCGTATCCGGTACCATCACCAGTCCAATGTGATGATTTCACAGCGGTAACACTTCACCAGTCACATGCGCAAGCTGACGTTGGAACTAAGAACGGACGGCCATGACGTCGAGGCCAGTCTCTCCATTCAAGGCGAGGGCCTCCTCGCCCAAGCGTCGACTTCTAGGGATCGTCTGGACAATGAAGTCCTCACTAAACTGCGCGAAGGACACCGACTCGCCGACGGTGAACGCTCAAGTCTTGGCCGAATTCTTGGTTCCCTCGCCTGCCCCGGCGAAGTGGGCCACCAACTCATGGACTCCCTTCAGATGGGTCCCGTCAGCCTCAGCTTGAAAGTCGACCAAACACTCGAGAGAGTCCCGTGGGAGTTCGCAAATGTATCGAACACCTACCTCGCCCAGCACCCAGGTCTCCGTCTTTCGCGGGAGGGCAGCCCTGCGATGTGTGAACCTACGGGAGATGAGGTTCGCATTCTCGTCATCGCCGCAGATCCAAGATCGAACGCTTACGCGGCCCTGCATGGGGTGGAGAAAGAGTTCAAAAGCGTATGCGGAACGCTTGCAGCTTCAAAGCGCATCGATCTTACGGGAATCGAACACTGTACACCAAGCGCCTTGAGCAGGCATTTGAAGGAGCACCGTTGCGACGTCGTCCATTTCATCGGTCATGGCGACCTCAAGCCAACGGGCGGAGTGCTTGTTCTGGAAGGGGGTCAACCGAACCAAGACGCTCTCTTGTACGGCGAACAACTCATTCCTTCGCTGAAGGCGTCAGGGGCAAAAATGGTCGTCCTCTCCGGTTGCCTAACCGGTGGATTCTCTTCCGCGATCGGATCCCAACTCTCCAAGGCGGGCATCCCGATCGTCTTGGGCATGCAATTTCCAGTTGGTGACAGCGCCGCTCAACAATTTGCCCGAGCTCTTTACGCCAGTCTGGGTGATGGGTTTTCCATTGGTGAAGCGGTCTACGACGGAAGGATGGCCATCAGTGGTTTCGGCCAAGACTGGGCTGCGCCCGTCCTCATCACCTCGACGCCGGAAGCATGCTTGCTGGCGGCAAAGCGATCGACCAGGGGGAAGCTTCCCAGCCCGCCGACCTCGTTCATCGGAAGGTCCAAAGAAATCAAGGAAGTTGTGGAGCTCATGGATCACCACCGATTCGTGACACTCCTTGGAAGCGGCGGCATTGGCAAAACACGCCTCTCCACCGAGATCGGACGAGAACTCATTCCCAAATTCAAAAATGGTGTCTGGCTCGTTTTATTGGAATCGGTGACCGATCCCTCCCTTGTCATGGAAACCATCGGAAAGCCGTTCGGCATTAGGGCTTCCGCCGACCAGACAGCCGAAGAGCGCCTGCTCGAATTCCTGGCCGACCAGAATCTGCTCCTCATCCTCGACAACTGTGAGCATCTCGTACCCAGCTGCCGGGCTGCGGTCAACAAAATTCTTGCCGGGTGTCCCCATGTGAACCTACTCGCTAGTAGCCGCGAAGTCTTGGGAACAGCCGCCGACTTCGTCGTCCGCATCCCGCCTTTGTCGTACCCAAAGATCCCCGAGGAGGACCCCAAGTTTCCTCTCCCAGACACGCTTGATGACAACGAGGCCGTCCAACTGTTCGAACACCGGGCAGTAAGCGCCAGGTCCACCTTCAAAGTGGATGAGAACAACGTGGAGGCCGTCTGCCGCATCGTCAAGAGACTGGACGGGATTCCGCTCGCGATTGAGCTGGCGGCCTCGCGGATCCGAACCCTCTCGCCTAAGCAGATCCTTGAAAAACTCACCAAAGATCTCGCCTGGCTTGACGTGGAAAACCCGAATAACGTACCGAGGCACAAGACGCTGCGCGCAACACTCGACTGGTCCTACGACCTGCTCGCGGAAAAGGAGCGGACTCTTTTCAACCGTCTCGGTTCATTCTCAGGCACATTCTCGCTGGAGGCGGCTCAGGATGTCGCGGGCTGGGACCCCTTATCTGGCCCGGACGTGATCGGCCACCTTGCCAACCTCGTCGACAAGTCGCTCGTCGTTGCAGACGAGATCTACGGCGAGATGCGATACCGTCTTCTCGACACCTGCCGACATTACGCGATCGAACGTCTGGAAGCCACAGGTGCGCTGAAGCTCGCTCGAGATCGTCACCTGGCCCTCATGGGAGATTTTGGTGCCCGAGGCAGGCTCGGCATCCGAGATGACTGGACGGGCTGGCGAAACGCGTTTGATCTTGAAAACGACAACGTTCGCGCTGCACTGGACTGGGGTCTTTCCTCCGGAAGCGGACCCGCCTCAGCCCATTTGGCCTGCAATGTGTTCGCCTTTTGGCTGCAACTAGGTCAATTGGCAGAAGCTCGCAGCTACTATGACCGAATCAGAAACATCCTGGACGAGGAATCCCTGTCCTTGCAAATCGGTGTCGCCACGTACTCTGGAGCGCTGGCCGTCTACATGGGCGATCGTGCTGGGGTTGAAATCATGAAAGAAGCCCATGATCGCGCGGAGAGAGATTGCCAGGAAATGTTGTTTCTCACGAAGCACCTCTTGGGAGACATCTTGTACGTCCTTGGCGACGAGAGCAGCGCCGAAACTCTGCTGGAAGGTGCCCTCTCCCTGGTTCATGCCGAGGGCGATTTT
>CAZUCK010000021.1:12354-36143 GCA_964619505.1 uncultured Fimbriimonas sp.
TATTTCGGCACGATGGCCTTGAATCGGGGCGAATTTGGATTGGCTCGGGAGCATTTTTCCAGGATGTTGGAGAACAAGACTTCGGAAGCCGACATCCGAGGGATAGGAGCTGCCTACTGCCATCTTGGCCATATGCAGCTTGTTGAGGGCTTAGAGTCACCGGCAGACTCCTACCGCAAGGGAATACGCGCTCTCGCCTCCGGGCCAGATTTCTATTTCCTGGCCGGTAACTTGGCTGCCGCATCAACCGTGCTGGCCAAAGGCGGCGACCATACCGTCGCCGCGACAATTCAAGGCTATTCGGACAGATTGGTCGAAGAGATGGCCGTGACGCCGGACAGGCTCGTTGTTAAATTGTCCGGAGACGCAAAGCGGCGCAGCCGCGAGGCATTGGGGGACTCTCGGTATGAATTGGCACATAAAGACGGTAGAACGATCGGCCTTGATGAGGCGCTAAAGCTATTGGGATGCGCACCGGACGAGCCGAAGATCACCCCGACAGGTATCCCTGGGCGATCCTTGTGACCCAAGCAAGATGAAGATTCTTGAATCGGCACTTTAATGGCGTCGACGTGCACCTAAGTTATTGACAATTGTATGATCCCGTGATAACCTGGCCTTACCGCTCGGAGATTGATCAATGAATGTCAGATATGGGTACCTTTGCGCCGCTTCGCTTGCCTTCGCCTTTCTCGTCATGAAGGCACCAAGCGCACAGTCAGTGGGTCATGCAAAAGCCGACCACATAGGGGGGCACCCGTCTGACGTTGACAATGCCGTCAATCAACCGGAAGAGTACGCTTGGATGCTCTTTAAAGAGTTGAACCAGCAAGCGCTTCCTGGAGTGGCCGGTGAACCGGATCCGAGGAAACCGTTTCCCAACAGTGATGAGGATCAGCCAGTTGTCTGGGAAACATGGGCCCGTGAGTCGGGAGGTCGAAACGGCGTAAATTCTCTGAATACACCGGCCAAAAATGAAAGTGAAGTCTATTTGAACAATGGCGCGAGGCCCTGTGCTTGGAGCGAACTCAAACGCGAAAAAGGATGGGACTCTGCCTCCAAATCTTTCGAACACGCACTATTGCAAAACCTGGATGTTACAGAACGCGACCTAGATCTTGCGCCGCCAGCGCCCTCGGTGGCGTTACAACCATTGGCGACGCCGTTCAAAGCCGCGAACGGCGATAAGGCGACTCGAGAAGATGACGAGGTGAGGATGAATCAGACGGCCTACGAGTTCCTCCTTAACAACAATCTCTACAACATGGAAGGGCTTGAAGCGGAGTTCAATCAAGAGGTTAAGCTTGGCAAGAAGCCGATTTCGTTTGACAAGGGCGCCCAAGAAGTTAAAGCACAGTGGCGTCAAATTACCGACGACCAGAAAGATAAGTATCACTGGCGTACCGTGCTGGATGAAAAGGGCAACACGGTGACCGTTGGCCTGGTCGCGCTTCACATCACGACAAAAGATCTCCCGAATTGGTTCTGGTGCGACTTCGAACACGAAGACTATTCCCGATGGGCTGATCTGCCGGAGGGAGCCACAGCTCCAAAGCAACTTGCGCTAATGGGGAATTCAAAGTGGTCTCACTACAAGTTGCGCGGCACTCAAACCAGCTTCACCGACTCCTTTGGCAGACCAACCATCCTCGCGAGCAGCGTCATCGAGCGCTCTTTTCAGCAGTCCTCGTCCTGCATCACGTGCCACGCCCGAGCCAGCATCGGTCTAAGGGACCCAAACAACCTTGGTCGAGCCAACGTCATGCCTCGATTTGCCTCATCTTTCAACCGACACATGCTGAACGGTACGCCGTTCGTTGACGGGCTCGTTGGCACGCCGAATCCAGATTGGTTTGCCGGTCCGGATACAAAGCAAGCCTACATCCAGACCGATTTCATGTGGTCTATTCCGCTTCGGGTCCTGAGCATGAATTACCCGAGACTGCCGAAATGAAGCCCCGCAAGGATTTGGACTGAAGAGGGCTATTCCATGTTGATCGTCAATTGGTTATTGGATTTTTAGAACAAGAGCCTTATGAGGCTAGTATTTAGTTAGTGGCAATCGTATAATGCCAAACGGAGAATGATTATGAATACACTTGCAAAATTCATGTGGATCGTTGCGTCGGACCCAGCCTTCAAGAAAGAGTTTGAAGCCTACGCTGTGAAAGCGGTCGCCGCCTATAAATGGCCGGACAAAGTCAAGAGGAAGTTCGACGACCAAATGTCGGGCACCAAGTACATCAAGACAGCCATGGACGGTGACGTCTGTGCCGCGATTTGGGACGAATGCGATTGAACGGCGAATGAATGGCAAGGAGACTCCTGCTCCCGTCGGTTCCTTGACCGTCGTTGGAACGGGGATCTCCCTTGGCCAAATCACCCTTGAGGCGCAACTTGCGCTGCAGGCGGCAGATGCTGTCTTTTGCGTCGTCTTGGATGAACCCACAATGGCGATGTTGGAGAGCTTCAATTCCAACATCACCGACCTTCAGTCGTGCTATGCCCTGGGCAAGCTTAGGCGAGACAGCTACGACGAAATGGTTGAGTCTGTGGTGAGTGCGGTCCGGTCGGGAAAGCAGGTGTGCTTTGCTCTGTATGGGCACCCCTGCGTGTTTGCCTGGCCATCCAGGGAAGCGGTCCGAATCCTGCGCGCAGAAGGCTTTGAGGCCAGAATTCTGCCTGGCGTCTCGGCGGAAGATTGCTTGTTCGCAGATCTTGGAATTGATCCGGCCGAATTCGGGTGCCAGTCCTACGAGGCGACCTCATTCGTCAGACATGACAGCGCTTGGGATCCCTATGCCACCTTGATCTTGTGGCAAGTGGGACTCATCGGAGAGCATCGATTTGTAAAGGAAAACCCAATGACCGGGCTGTCGACCCTCATTGAACGATTGTCAAACAAGTACGGACCCGAACACGAAGCCATCGTCTACGAGGCGGCCAATCACCCCATCTTTGACCCATTAATCGAACGGACCACCATACAGGGCTTGCTGACAGCGAACATCGAACCAACTTGCACCATCGCAATCCAACCTTTGAGGCGACCATCCCAAGCCATGCGAACCAGTCAGGAACTTGCCGGTTCGGTTGAGCCTTAGGCAGCCCACCGATCCCATTCGTTGGTTGGTGGCGCATTGAGGGTCGGCACTCCGCGAACACTCCGAACGGTAACCTCATCCAATGCCGGATGTTGCATTCAATCGATACTACAAGTACGCCGAGCTCACCAAGTTACTTCGCGCCTACGAAGAGGAATACCCAAACCTCGTCGGGCTCGAGTCGATCGGGAAGAGCCATGAGGGTCGGGACATTTGGCTTGTAACGGTCACCAATTCAAAGACGGGCCCCGCATCGGATAAACCCGCCTTTTGGTGCGACGGCAACATTCACGCTTCAGAGGTCAGCGCCTCGACCGCAGTCCTGCATCTCTTGAACCGCCTGGTCACTAGCTACGCGGAGCCACGAGACGACGCCGCCACGCAGGAAAGAAGCGCTTTGGAAACGCGTGCCTTTTACCTGGTCCCCCGCCTTAACCCGGATGGGGCAGAATGGGCGCTTCAAACGCCCCCCAAGATCATCCGTTCGTCCACCCGCCCCTATCCCTATGAAGAGGAAGATCCCTACGGCCTTGAACGGCAGGACATCAACGGTGATGGCCGCATCTTGAACATGCGAGTCAAGGATTCCAACGGACCGTGGAAGATCAGTGAGAAGAATCCACGTCTGATGCAACGACGAAACCCCGGCGAATCAGGGGGCAAGTATTACCGCCTGTTGCCCGAGGGCCTCTTCCACCACTTTGACAACCTCACGATGCGTGGCCACAAGATCAAAGAGGGCCTCGACATGAATCGCAATTTCCCGTCATCCTGGCGGCAAGAATATGAGCAGTCCGGCGCCGGCGAATTTCCGACCAGCGAACCGGAGATCCACGCCGCCGTTCGAGCCGTGGTCCAACGCCCCAACATTTGCGGTGCCGTCGAGTTCCATACGTACAGCGGAGTAAATCTGAGACCACCGGGGCGCCATCCAGACGACCAGCTTCCCCCGGAAGACCTTTGGGTGTATCAGAAGTTTGGAGAGGTGGGCCAAGAGATGACGGGCTACCCCGCAGCCAGCGTCTATCACGAATTCCGTTACCATCCACAGGAAGTCATCACGGGCGTATCCGACGATTGGTTTTACGAGCACCGCGGTGCCTTTGCCTGGACCACCGAAATCTGGGCGCCTCCGCGACAGGCGGGCATCAAGGATTACAAGTACATCGAATGGTTCCGCAACCATCCGTTCGAAGAGGACGAGCAAATGCTCAAGTGGAGCGATGAAAAGCTCGAAGGCAAGGGTCACATCGACTGGTTCGCCTTCAAACATCCTCAATTGGGTGACATTGAGTTGGGAGGATGGGATGCTCAGTACGCCTTCAGGAACCCACCGCCTCAGTACCTCGAGGCCGAAGTGGCGCCGTTGGGCGAATGGGTGATTTGGCAAGCTCTCGCATCCCCAAAGCTCGAGTTGCGCGAAGTTCAAACAGAGACCCTTGGCGACGGAGCAACGCGCATCCGTTTCGCAGTACAGAACACGGGATGGCTCCCCACCAATGTCACCAAAATCGCCATCGATCGCAAGCTTTGCCGCGGTGTCGTCGGTGAGATTTTCATGGACGGCTGGAAGCCGGGAGGTCCTGGCTCGAACGAGCCAGATTGGTTGGCCTCTGGAAAGCTTCGAATCGAAGGACCCCAGCTTGTGGGCTGGAGCCACGTCACCGCCGGAGGGTTCGGTTGGCAGACCGACGCGACAGACGACGTCGCGGTGTTCGAGTGGGTCGTGTCAAAGCGCGGATCTTATAATCTCGTCGCCAAACACGAGCGCGCCGGCATCGTCCGACACACAGTTCATTTGTGACCAAGACTTAACCGATTTGACGAATTCGAAGCGGAATCTATGGGAATAAACGGGCCCAAGTATTAACAGTTGCAGTACTTTCACCTGGAGGTTTCAGCGTCATCGCGCCGATATTCAAGTACATGGGAAGCTGACGCCCGAAAAACCAAGCCATGTCAAATTACAAGCAGCTAGGGGACATCCTTATTCGGCGAAAAGTGTTGAGGAGTACGGAACTCGCTGAGGTTCTGAGGAGCCAACGCCAAACCGGACGCGTCATGACCGAAATCATTGCTGACCTCGGATTTGCCGCCGAAGAAGACATTGCCGCAGCTCTGGCCGCCGAATTCCTATGCCCCCTGGTGGATTTAACGGTCACCCGACCCGACAAGGATGCCTTAACGCTGATTCCGGCGGATTTCGCGCTCTCGCACTGCATCCTTCCCCTAAGGGCCAGCGACGAGGAGTTCTACTGCGTCATCTCAGATAGGTTGGACGCCAAGACAACAGAATGGCTTCGCAGCCATGTTAACCGCCGCGTCATTACCGCCTTTGCGTCCAGGTCAAAGTTGATCCAGGTTGTGCATTCGGCCTATGCCTCCCCAGACCGAGTGAAGAAGCCGCTGGGAGTGACGAAAGTGATGCGCAAGTTGGCTAGACCCCCCAAGAGTCACCCCCAATTTGACCGTCAAGCCCTGCTGGACCTCCTGGCCCAGGACTTCGACGTGCCCGCCGACTCAAAGCACCCCAAGGCAAGTTGATGCACACGATTGCGATCACCGGCGGAAAGGGTGGATGCGGAAAAACCAATGTCTCCGCAAATTTGGCCATTGCCTTAGCACAATCAGGCCATCGGGTTACCGTGTTCGATGCCGATTTGGGTTTGGCAAACCTTGACGTGATTTTAGGCGTCGGGACGGAGCACACCCTTCAAGATGTGCTCTCAGGCGAAAGAACTTTAAGCGAAATCCTTTCACCCGGCCCGGGCGGCATGCAGTTCATCGCCGGCGGCTCGGGCGTTCGCTCGTTGCTCAGCGTTGGCCCCAAGAAACTGAATCTGTTCCTGTCTCAAGTGCCAAATCTGGCCGCGTCGACAGACATCCTCATCTTTGACACCGGGGCGGGCGTCGATCCAAAGGTCACCGCCTTCCTAAGGGCCTCTGACTCGATCATGCTCGTCACGACGCCGGATCCCGCTTGCATCATCGACTCGTACGCGACTGCCAAGACCTTGCTGCACTTCCTACCGGACAGCGTGGTTAGAGTGGTTGTGAACATGGTACGAAATGAAGCGGAGGCCACTTCCGTTTTTGACAGGCTCCAGTCGATCATCACAAGGTTCATCGGCAAAGATCTGACCTATTCGGGCCACGTTCGCGTCGATCTAGGAGCTCAAGAGCATATTCGAAGGAGGGTCCCTTTTGTACTGGGCGATCCAACGCTGCCCGCATCGCAAGACATATCGCTGATTGCGCAAAACCTGGCCAAGAGCCTTAGGGAACAAAAGGATGCCGAAATGGTCAATCGCATAGACCAAGGTATTGTGAATCAGCCCCGGTCAGCCTAGAATTTGGATGCTTTTTCGTCGTTGAGAAACAAACCGACACTAACGCTTGGAGATGGTGCCCAAGCGTGATAGAGTGTTAAGTTGTTCACTCGCACCTCACCGAGAGATTAAGGAGTTTGGATACGTGATTGTAAAGATGAAGCTGGTTGCCTCCACTCGCATTGGAAGAACCCCAAGTCGCTTACTGGGGCTTTTTCTTTTTATCGTTGCCCTCGTAGGGACGGCCTTTGGCCAAGCGCCTACGTTCGCTGGCAATCCTCAACACACCTCTGTTTACAATGCCACCGCCCAGCCCCTCAATGGAATTCGTTGGACGACTCCAAATGATAAGAACAACACCGGCGCATTTGCCCACTATGGAATGCCAATCATCACGGCCGCCAACACCGTGTTAGTGCCCATGAAGACGGCGACCGACGGTTTTCAAGTCAATGCCTTTGACGGGCAAACTGGGAACGCAAAATATACGGAAACGACCGACTACATCCTGCCCAGCCACAACTGGATCCCAGTTTACGATCCTTGCGTCACATCGAGCGCGAACGGTCCGAGGCTCTATTACCCTGGAGCCGGCGGCACTGTGTTTTATGTTGACAACGCAGACTCATCGACTCCCACCACTCCAGTGAGGATTCCTTTTTACACGACGCTTTCGAACTACAACGCCAATGCGGCAAGCTACAACAGCACGATTTTTATCGATACGCCAATTACCGCTGACGCAAACGGCAACATCTACTTCGGATTTCGTGTGCAGGGAACCGCCCCGGCTCCTTTGAGCACAACCCAGAGTGGATACGCTCGAATCGACGCAAACGGCGTGGGAACATGGGCTCTCATGACCACAGCCTCCGGCGATGGCGCAATTCTGTGGGACGCCCACAACGCCGCGCCCGCCATCAGCAACGATGGGTCCACGGTCTACGTGGCATGCCGGTCCGCGTCGACCTCCTACTACGGTTATCTGCTCGGCCTCGACACAACGACGATGGCCACAAAATATAAGGTCTTCGTTCGTGATCCCCGCAACAATAATCCTGGTCGAATTACAGACGACAGCACCGCTTCACCTATGGTTGGCCCGGATGGAGACGTGTTTTTCGGGATCATGGGGAACCCCTACAATGGTTCGCGCGGCTTTTTACTTCATTTTTCACCGGACCTGACGGTCACCAAGACACCTGGCGCATTCGGGTGGGATTACACGCCCGCAGTCGTGCCGGTAAGCATGGTTCCTTCCTACCACGGGCCCTCGAGCTATCTCCTCTTCTGCAAGTACAACAACTACGCGGGCGTCAACGACGGTGACGGCATCAATAAGCTCGCAATTCTGGATCCGAATTCGACTCAGATCGATCCTCACGCAAGCGCTCCTGGGTTGATTGAGATGCGAGAAGTCCAAACGATCATCGGCACGACACCCGACGTCGAAAATCCAACTGTCACGAACGCAATCCGCGAGTGGTGCATCAACGCCGCAGCCGTCAACCCTGCAACCGGATGCGTCTATTTCGACAGCGAAGACGGACACCTCTACAGCTGGCACCTCGCGACAAATTCAATGTCGCAAGCGGTCACCCTTACCGCCGGCGTGGGCGAGCCGTACGTACCGACGACGATCGGTCCCGATGGCACGGTTTATTCGTTGAACGGAGGCAACATGTTCGCTGTCGGAACTACGTCCAACGCGGTTATCGCGTTGGATTCTTCCGCACCCAGCGTCACCACCGCCCTGGTGGGTGACCTCGTGACCTTAACGGCGACAGTGTCTGGCAACTCGGGCGCACCGACCGGGACGGTGACGTTTACGTCGATTACCTACAATGGGCTCAATCAGGATCCGCCCACAACGCTCGCTTCCAACGTCCCTCTCGATGCTAATGGGCACGCTTCGGTCTCTGTAAGCAATTTGCCTGCGGGTGGAGCCTATCTCGGCAACCATTTCATCACGGCGACTTACAGCGGCGACTCCACTTATTCAACGTGCGCGACGACCCGGATCCAGAAGTTACACGCTTCATCGACAACGACTTCGCTCGTTTCCTCGTCCGGGACTTCAAGCTACGGGCAATCCGTGACCTTTACCGCAACCGTGACGCCAAGTGGAGCAGACGTTCCTACGGGAATGGTCACCTTCTTCGAGGGCAACAATGTTTTGGCGCAGGTGCCACTTGATTCAAACGGCCACGCCGCGTTCAGCACCGCCGCCCTCTTGGCCGGTGCCCACACGCTGTCGGCAGCTTATTACTCAGACACCGAGAATGACACCAGCTCAGGTACGGTGCCCCAAACAGTCACCGACGGTAGCTCCACTCAAATCGGCGTCAGCCCGAACCCTGCCTCCTTTGGCCAGACGGTGACATTTACCGCCACCATTAGCTCCGCGACTCAAGGAGCAGGTGTGCCAACCGGCTCAGTATCCTTCACAGAAGGAGCCACCAATTTTGGCACCGCCTCGGTGGATTCTGGGGGCCAAGCATCCGTCACCAATTCTGCACTCTCCATTGGCAATCACGCGATTACCGCAACCTTCACTGGTACCGGCGGCTGGGGCAACAGCTCCGCCGCTTCCGCAACGCTGCCGATCAACGAAGGAACATCAACCGGTTTGATCACTTCGCTCAGCCCGTCCACTTTCGGACAGTCTGTGACGTTCACGGCAACCGTCACGCCGACCGACTCCGGCGCCGGCGTTCCAACAGGTTCGGTCGCGTTCAAGGACGGAGCGGCAACGCTCGGGACGGTAGCACTTGACGGCACCGGCAAAGCGATCTACAGCACATCCAATTTGACGGTCGGAACACATTCCATTGGTGCGACTTACGTTGGATCAGCCGGGTGGCAGACCAGCAGCGCAACGGCCCTCTCGCAAGGCGTTCAGGATGGGACTTTGACGGTGGCCACTTCATCGTTGAACCCATCCGTTTCCGGTCAGTCCGTGACTTTCACCGCGACGGTGACCGCCATGGATTCCGGCGCAGGAATCCCCGCCGGTTCTGTGACCTTCAAGGACGGAGCGACCACGTTGGCTACGGTCACGGCTGATGGAACGGGCAAGGCTGCTTACACGACATCCTCGTTGGGCGCTGGATCTCATCTCATCAGCGTCAACTTTGCAGGTTCAGGCGGATGGCTCAACAGCACAGGAAGCTTGACGCAATCCGTCCAATACGGAACCACCACGGGGCTGGCTTCTTCACTGAATCCTTCGGCGTTTGGACAGACCGTAACCTTCACCGCGACAGTGGCCGCCACCGACGGCTCCGCGGGCACGCCTACGGGCTTCGTCACATTCAAAGATGGAGCCACCGTCTTGGCTACGTTGGCTGTCGATGGGGCTGGCAAGGCGGCCTACAGTACATCAAGCCTTACCGCTGGCCTTCATTCGATCGGGGCATCGTTCGCCGGTACGGGAAATTGGCTGAGCAGCTCCGCGACGAACCTCTCGCAATCCGTGAAGGAAGGGACGACATCCGCCATCGCTTCTTCGCTGAACCCGTCCACTTTTGGCGGCCTCGTTACGTTTACGGCCACCATCACACCGGTGGACTCGGGAGCGGGTGTACCCACGGGGACATTCACGTTCACTGATGGCGCCACGCAGCTGGGTACGGCGCCCGTCGATGGAACCGGCAAAGCCGTGCTCGTCACATCGAATCTTGGCGGCGGAACGCATTCGATGGGCGGATCGTTCACGGGCAGCAACAATTGGCTCAACAGTTCGGCCACACCTCTCTCCCAGGTGGTCCAAGAGGGAACGACCTCCGCGCTGACTTCCTCGGCAAATCCGGCAACGCTGGGCCTTTCGGTCACCTTCACGGCGACCGTATCCGCCGTCGACTCGGTGGCGGGCGTGCCTTCAGGTTCGGTTGTGTTCAGTGACGGAGCGACGATCTTGGCGACGGTGGCCGTTGGAGCAAACGGTAAAGCTACTTTCACCACGTCAGCGCTCGCAATGGGGAGCCATACGATCAGCGCCGCTTTCACGGGTGCAGGAGGCTGGCTGAACAGTTCTGCCACGAATCTGACGCAACTCATTCAGGACAGTACGACCACTCAACTCACCTCATCTCGCAATCCGTCGGTGACGGGTCAGTCCGTCACCTTCACTGCGACGGTCGTTCCGGTTGCCCCCGGGTCGGTTCCCGTCGGTTCCGTGAAGTTCACCGATGGAGCGACTGTTCTGGCGACAGTTGCCGTTGACGGTACGGGGGTGGCCACCTACACGACATCGACATTGAGCGTTGCAAGTCATTCCATTGGCGCAGCGTTCACCGGCACGACAGGTTGGCTCAGCAGCACTGGCAGCCTAACCCAAACGGTGACCGCTGACACAACCGCGCCAACGGTCCCAACCGGCGTAGTGGCGACTTCGGGACCGAACCTTAAACAGATAACGGTGACGTGGACAGCTTCAACGGACCCTGACAGCCCTGTCTCGGGATATGAGGTCTGGCGAGCGACAAGTCTGAATGGGACCTACTCGTTGGCCGCTACGGTCACGACGACGTCCTTCACCGACAACCTGTCTAAGCGTGGTTTGGTTCGGTACTACTACGTCAAGTCGAAAGATCCCGCAGGCAACCGCTCCGCACCGTCCGCAAAGGTGTCGGCAACGGCCAAATGACGCAGATAACGAAATGAACCAAGAGTCTTGGCTGCCACCCCACCCTCGCTGGGCGGTGGCCGTTCGGAGAGTTGCCCTCGGCGTTGGGGTTGTCATGTTGTTCGCGGCAAACCTCGTGGCTCAAGATTTCGGCCTGCCCGCATCACAAGAGGCCGTGCTGAAATACGACCGATCCGACGATCTCACCGACCCTGTCTCGCTCTTGCAGCGGAAAGTCGAGAGGGGCGAGGTCAAGTTGGAATTCGAGAAAGGAAGCGGTTACCTGCGCTCCGTCCTCAAGCAACTCAACGTGCCCGTATCTTCGCAAACGTTGGCCTTCTCCAAGACGAGCGTCCAAGTTGATCTCATAGATCCTCAAAACCCACGGTCAATGTACTTTAACGAAGGCGTTTATGTGGCGTGGGTACCCGGCAGCAACCACTTGGAATTTGCGGCGATGGATCCCAAGAAGGGTGCCGTGTTTTATACATTGAACCAAGAGGAAGCTGATAAACCTCGTTTCGACCGCCAAGTGTCCTGTATGCGGTGCCACCTTGGCCCCAAGACGACTCAGGTGCCAGGTTTCCTCGTCCGCTCCGTACTCACGGGCTCCGACGGCCGCCCGGCTTCGCAGATGACGGAGTTTGTAAGCGGACACAACTCGCCGATGAGGTTGAGGTGGGGTGGTTGGTACGTCACCGGGACTTCCAAGAACGACGTGCATCTCGGCAACTCTTTCCTTGAGGATCGGCGGCATCCGGAAGCGTTCGACCCAGACAAGGGCAGTAACGTGCTCAGCATCAAGGATCGCCTCGATACGAGCAAGTATCTTAGCCCTGACAGCGACATCGTCTCCCTCCTGGTTTTGGATGACGCCGTTCGAATGCAGGACCTCATCATCCATGCAAGTTACGGAGCCAGGCTGATTCGAAGCGAACTGAACGAATCCGGGAGCCAAAGGTCGCCTCGGCCCGATTGGGCGAAAAAGCGCCTGGAGGCAGATGGAGAGCCGCTTTTGGCATACCTCCTGTTTCGGGACGAAGCCCCTCTTAAGGGGGAAGTCAAGGGAACATCGTCATTTGCCGCCGACTTTCAAAAGGTCGGCCCTAAGGATTCCAAGGGTCGGTCCCTGAGAGAACTGGATCTTAAAACGCGGCTTTTCCGCTACCCGTGCAATTATCAAATCTATTCGAAGGCATTTGATGCCCTACCGAAGGAAATGAAGCAATACCTGTGGATCAGATTGGCGGAAGTCCTGACCGGAAACGACCACAGCTCATTGTATAAAGGGATGTCCATTGAGGATCGCACCGCCGTCATGGAGATTCTGCTGGAAACGAAGCGGGAATTCAGGGCATATTGTCGTTCACAACGCATCTCAACGCCCCAAAAATAATTTAGGGAAAGCCGGGCGCGGTTCGGATCAAATGGGCTTGCCCCTGATGGTATGCAGCGTGAAAGGCGAGACGGGTCAAAGCTCCTTCGCCCGTGATTCTCGGACCAAGCACACTCACAATTTCCTTCTCAAGTATCGCGGGGGTTGGCACAGAAATGATGGGTGCTACGATCCGTCTGCTGATCTCCAAACTATCGGCCACGAATGCCGGCGTTAGGTCACGAGGGTCGTAGGGAAATGGGTCGAAATTCACGACGCCGTCTACGGCTGCCGCCTTAAGTTTTGCCTCCACTTCGTCGAGTACACGATCCGTGAGTTGCGCCGCGAAAGAGACCTCGACACCTGCGACATGGACGGCCATCTCGGCGATCGTCAAAGCTTTGGGGTGAACGCGCCAGTTCAACTGGGCGAAGTTCAGATCGGAAATCGTCTCAAGGAAACGACTCCTTGAAAGGGTCCATGCCTTAGAGAAATCATTCATCGCCTAACCAATTCTATACCGAACTGTACGACGCACGGTCAAAACGTCCCGATTAATGCTTCCAAAATCAAAGGCGTCATCGCCAGAACGGGCTTAACAACCAATAGGCTGCTGCGCCCATGGCGGCACTCGCCGGGATGGTGATCACCCACGCGATCAGGACGCCCTGAGCCACCTGCCACCGGACTGCCGACAGCCGTTTGGAAGCTCCGACGCCGAAAATGGACGCGGTAATCGCATGCGTCGTTGAGATCGGCATACCATAGTGGCTTGCAACAAGGATCACCGCCGCGCCGGAAGTCTCCGCCGCAAAGCCATGTACAGGATCAAGCCGAATGATCTTGTGCCCCAACGTTTTGATGATTCGATAGCCCCCTGCAGCCGTGCCCAATCCCATGGTCAAGGCGCATGCCAGCTTGACCCAGAACGGCACCTCGGGCTTGTCGATGAACTTGTTTGTGAACAATGCCAGCGTGATAATGCCCATGCTCTTTTGGGCGTCGTTCTGCCCATGGGACAAGGCCATCAACGCCGACGAAACCAACTGGAGTTTCCTGAAGCCGTTGCTTGCCCGAGCGGCATTCACCTTGCTGACGAAGAGGGCGATCCCCGTCATCAGCGCGTAAGCTGCGATGAAGCCGGCAATCGGAGAACCCACGAGCGGATAAACCACCTTGCCCATCAGACTCTGCCAAATCACGATGCCAAAGCCGCCCTTCGCAATCCCCGCCCCCACCAAGCCCCCGATCAATGCGTGGGATGAACTCGACGGAATGCCGTAAAACCAAGTGATCAAATTCCACACGATGGCCCCGATGACCGCGGCCAAGACCAGGCCGTTTGTCGCCATCGAGGGCTCCACAATTCCCTTCGCGATTGTCGCAGCGACGTGCGTCGCCACCAACGCTCCCGCGATGTTCAGAAGGCCTGCCATCAAAATCGCCGCCGTCGGCGAAAGAACGCGCGTTGAAATGACCGTCGCAATCGCGTTGGCCGTGTCGTGGAAGCCGTTAATGAAATCGAACGCGAGCGCGAAAAGGATGATGAGTAGGAGAAAGAGTGTCATCGGCTACGCGTACTTGTCGATGATGGTGCCGACAATCGCGGCGATGTGTTCGCACTTGTCGGACGCCTGCTCAATGCGGTCGAACATCTCCTTCCACTTGATCACATCCAAGGCTTCGATTCCGGGCTCATCAAAAAGCGCTTTCAGCGCGGCCCGGAATGCCCGATCACTTTCGTTCTCGGCCGTGTGAATCGCCATCAAGGTTTCGCGAAGCGTCTTCGATCGGGTGAACCCATTTCGCAGCTCTTTCACCGCGCCCTCCGTCAAATGAACTGATTTGACGAGCAACTGCACCATCGGCTCCAAATCTTTTCGCGGTCCCTTTAAGGAGTAAAGCTCAGCCCTCGCCGCCGCCGCCTCCACGAGATCGGTCACGTCGTCCAAAGCTTGGCTGAGTTCCCGCAAGTCCTCTTTGTCCAAAGGCGTGATGAACAAAGTTGCGATCTTGTTCTGCAACTCGTGGGTGAGGTGGTCGCCCTTTGACTCCAGATCGTCCAAAATGACCGCGTGCTTGGATAGGTTGCCAAAGTCGCGGATCATGTCCAAGAACGCTTCCGCCGCTTCCACGGCCACCCTGGCTTGGCTCTCCAAAAGATCGTAGATGATCATGTCGCGGCGCTGCTTGAGTTTCAACATGGCTTGTCCCCGTCTCCCTGCTCGGCTCGAACGTTAAGTTAAGGGAATGTTATTAACGTCGTGCGCCGTTGAGAGTCTAGTGGAGAAACGCGCCCGTTGTCCATAGGCGAGGCGATTATCGCACGATGTTTGCGCATCATGAAAACCAGCGCCGACTCCAACCTGGTAACCCGAACCTGCCCGACCTGTCGTATCATGTTTGGATCAGGAATGTGCGAATTCCGAGGGGTGGGGCATGCAAGAAGACTTTGAACAGAACGCGATGGGCCAGGAAGTGGTGACGCCCAAAATTCGGAAATCGGCCAAGAAGATGACGCGGCGCGACTTGCTGAAGGCCGGACTTGGCACAGCGGCCGTCGCACTCTCAAAGCCCGTTTTGGCACGACCCGCTGGTTCCCGCATCTTCCGCATCCACCCCGCCATCGGAGTCGCCCGAGTCGGCAACCTTGACCCCGACGTCGCATACTTTATCGGACCAGAGATCCCCGGCATGGGTCCCCTCGGCGAAGCTCCCGGAACACAGGTTCCGAATTACAAGGTCAACGGCCAAATCAAACCTCAGGCGGCGCGCTTTCGAATCTTCGAATACGCGTACGATGGCAACGGCGTCCTCACTCCGCTTCATGAAGTGACCCTTTCCACGGCGGGCATCAGCAACATCACGTGGAAAGCCCACCTTGCCAATAGGAAGGCGTCGTTCCACCAGTTCTATGGCCCGCATGGAGAGTCGCTGCCAGCTTTACCTTTGAGAAATGCCGCGGTGGCGGATCGAAAATCGCTCGAAACTGACTTTGGCCCCCTCACCATCGCAGGCGCATCTCAATCGGGAATCAAATTCCAACCCGGCGCCAGCGGAGGCACCTATCAAGAAACCTGGCCAAAGGACTCAGGCGGCAACGCCGTCATCGATTACCTTGGCCAACTGCGAACTGACACAGAGGGGCGCCTCATCCTCCTCGGCGGCAAAGGGAAAGCGGCTTCAAACACCAATCCGCCATCCCCCTTGCCCACCTACGCCAACAATGATGGATGGTTCGACGACGTCTCGGACGGACCGGTCACCGCCGTCATTTCCCTTTCCGATGGCACCCAAGTGCCCGTCGATGCGGCTGGCGGGGCCTGGGCCCTCGTTGCTCCTCCCGATTTCGCCCCCCAAGTTGAAAGCGCCGTGAGCCAATACGATCTGCACTTTGACCTTGCCATGCGGACGATGGCCATCCCCGTAAACAACGCCCTCTACCGAGACGGGGGCCCGCTTCAAAGGCTTGTGCAACTCCAAGGCGACTATCTGCCCACCGCAGAAATCGAGTTCCCAACGATTGTCGCGGACTTTGATGCGGAAATCCGTCCCATCCTCCTAAACGCCTACAAATTCTGGTGGGTGACCCACCTTGTAACTCATAAGCACGACAGCCTGTTGGATCCCAACCTGGGCAATCCCGCGCCTCAATTTTCCAAGGACCGACAAGGTGTCTTCGTTTACCTGCGGCCCCCAGGCGGAGTCATCAGCAAGTCTGGATCGCGTGATATGCCCCGCCTGCTGGGAGATGATCCGTACCTTGGCCAAGAGCCCGACTACGTTCGAAAACTCACCCTTACGCGGACCCAGTTCGGACTGATGCGCAAATGGATGATGGGTGCTTTCAACCCGTCTGCAGGGTTGCCTGGACCCGCGACCATCACTCCCCATGGTCTCGACAAGGCTGCGCTCGAGAACTGTGTGGGAGGAGCATTCTTCCCCGGCATCGAAGCCAGTTGGCAAATTCGAAACCAACACCTGTTCATTGAACCGTTCCGTTTGAACCTAAATGCCACGAGCCAGTATCTGGACGAGAACGGAATTCCCGAAGGAACCCCAATCCGAGCGGGGCACTTTTCACGTCAGATGGCCGTGCCGTGGCACGCGGACTTCAACGACTGCCGCAATGAAGGCGATTTTGGCTGGTGGCCGGCACAAAGGCCAGATGACGTCTACGATCCATCCACCGACACGCGCATCCCATGGGCCAGGCCAACCGACAAGTTCTTGGGTGGCAACCATGAGAGTACGCACGACGATATGCAGCAGAATTGGTATAAGTTCGGCTTCGTGATCCAGGGTCCCAATTACTACTCGGAAACGGAGCGCAGCCCGCAGATTCCATGACCTCTCGTTTTGACGTGATTGTGTTGGGAGCCGGTCCCGCCGGCCTTTCAACGGCAATCGCGTTGGCACGCGTTGGATACACGGTCGGAGTGTTTGAGCGCGCCGCCCTGGGCCAGATCAAAGTCGGCGAAACGATCGGCGCGGACGTGAGCCGCATTTTCAAACGACTCGGAGTTTGGGATGAATTCAACGCCCTTGGGAGCGTGCCGTTTCGTGGCTCGAAATCGGCCTGGGGTACGCCCGATCTGGCTGAGCGCCTGTCAATCGTCCATCCGCTCGGCGACGGTTGGCACGTCGATCGCGCTCGCTTTGAGGGAATGCTCTTGGCCATCGCAAGAGGGCTCGGCATCGAGGTCAACGAGCGTTGTGGAAGCAGCAAAATCGATCCAGCAGAAGAGGGCTGGAACGTTACATCAAAAGGAGGCAAGGTAACGGCCCGGTTCATCGTCGACGCATCGGGCCGAGGAGGCGGAAGCGACACCTTCGCATGGGGCGACCGGGTGTGGACGTCGTTCGACAGGACCGTAGGCGTCGTTGGGTGGGTGAGTCCCGTTGAAGGTGCGCCTCCTGAGCCGGAACTCCTTGTGGAAACGGTGCGCGAAGGCTGGTGGTATTCGGCGCCACAACCAAATGGGAGCCTCGTTCTGACCTTGATTACGGACTCCGATCTCATCGAAGCGGAGGGCCGGGCGGGTTTGAAAGAATGGTGGCTCGCCGCACTCTCGAAAAGCGCTCACACCGCCGAGCGAGCCTTACGCGCCAACCTTGTGAGCGAACTCTTGGTGCGTCGTGCAGACAGCGGTTGGCTCCAACCCTCCCACGGGCAAAAATGGGTTGCCGTAGGTGATGCGGCGATGGCATGGGATCCCCTCGCAGGCAATGGCATCGCCCGATCACTCAATTCGGGCTTGGACGCAGCGGAACATATCGATCATGCGTTGTGCGGGTCGAAAGTACGAGATCCTCTCGATCCGTCACATTCCTTTGAAGCCTATCTGGAACGCCGCGCCGAATACTATCGAATGGAACGCCGTTGGCCAGAAGCCCTCTTTTGGATGCGTCGGCAGCCGATCGATTGGAAATCCGCCCCGGTTGCCCTCCACCCAGAAACCCTTCTTCAATGGGATGGTCGGTTGCGGACTCGAGAAACGCTCGCGCCTTTCGAAGCCCTCTTGCCCCACCGCTGGATCAGGTTTGTGCTGGGGTCCCTGAAAGAACCACTTCCTGCCCACCAGGTCATGGCGCAGATAAGAAACTTGGTGCCGCTGAACGATATGCGGATCCTTGGCGGCATTCAAATGCTCGTGGCTCAGGACGTCCTAACGGCGTCGCGTTGAATCCGGACGGCAGTCACCTTGAACTGCGGGGTGCCGACCGTCTTTGTCCCTGTTGGGACCGGTCACAAGATTTGGAAACACTTCAGGTGAGTGGAAGGTCGCGAACAGTTCACCGCGCCGCAATCCTCGACCATGCCCTAAGCGGCATCACAGCCTCTCCGTAGGGGCTAAGAATCCGGTCTCATTGAGGAAAATGTCCTGAACGATTACCAAATGCATCGACTCCAGTGCGTTCCAGGCAGAATCCTGCTCAGGCTCTACGACGAAAGCCCCGAGTTCAAGGACCACATTGTACGGTAGTGTCGCCCCGACTTCTCAGAGCCCACGATATGATGAGCCACCATTCGAGCGCGCGAGCGGAATACCGTCTCGCAGCCATCATCATGATCATCGCCGAATTGCATGGCGAACCGCACACCGCCGGCCCAAGGATGAGTGTGCCTTTGACACGACAAGACCTGGCGGAAAATGTCCGGAACGACCGTTGAGACGGCTACTCGCATAATGAGTCGTTGGCAACGCGAAGGAGTCCTGACCACAGAACACCAGTTCATCACCGTTCGGAACTTGCCGCGTTGCATGAATTGCTGAACCCTTGAGCGCCCATCGATGTGACTGTGGCCCATCTCTTCTTGCGAGAGGGCCACAGTCCAATTGGTCAGCTATGCCTAACGCGCAACGGGGACGCTGAGATCGCGATTGAGGCTTACTCCGAATCCGGCGCCTGCTTCAAGGACGACGTTGTTATAGTTCGCAGTATCTTTTTGGCTGCTGCCGTAAAGATAACCCAATGCGGCACCAATAACGGAATCGGTGATAAGGTTGCCCTTGGTGACGACGGACAAAAGCGCCCCGGCCCCGGCCCCGTAACCGACGAACTTTAGATTCTTGCTCGACGATGAGCTCGGCTTCGCCACCATTCTGCCGTTGACGTTATCGACGCTGTTTGCATCGGTACCGATCAGATAGCCATCGATTGCACAAGCCTGACCGTTCGGGGCTCGGACACGGTCAAAGGCGAGGCTCAAGACGCCGGGGGCGTTGTCCGACTTGGGACGAGCGGCGTCAACATGGCCTTCCACGATCGTTCCCGCCGGCAACCCAAGATAGTCTGCATTGCTTCCAGTATTCACCCGCGCCGTGAAGCGGTCCCCCGCGTTGGATCCATTGGAAGTGAGCCTTTCGTTGAGGCTCAGGGGGATCACCGGGACCGCGCCAATCGTGGCCATCGTCGGCGTGTAAACAGGTTGTGAGGCCACTATGGGCATGAAAATGGCCACGGCCTGGTCGCTGGCGCTCCACTTGACGCGTGCCCCTAGTGTCTCGCTGATGAACCTAAGCGGCACCAACACACGGTCTTGAACCATGATCGGGGGGCTGTCCAAGAGGACGCTTTGGCCGTTGACCATCGCGTAGCGGTCACCGGCTCTCAAAACGATCTCTCGATGCGCATCGGAAGCTGTGACGGATCGTGTGGACTCATCCCAGCGCACTTTGACGCCCATCTGCTCGAATGCGCCACGCAAGGGCACCATCACGCGATCGTTGACGAGCATGGGGTTTACGTCGGCGAATTGAACTGGCACGCCGTCCACCGAGACGTGAACTTGCTGCTGAGCGGAAGCCACCGCTGCTCCCGCAGTGAGGCACAGCGTGACGAAGAAGGCAATAGCGGTTTTCATGGAATTCTCCTTTCCCTTATGGGAAGAGGGAGCCGGCCCCCATGTTCCTGATCGACCGCGGGCCCTAGGGCGCGGTTGCAGGTTGCTTAAGAAGAATCGCCAGCTGTTCGGCCAATGCGTCCATCACCCGCGCGTCGTCGTTGATGCACGGTGCTCGACGAAATCCTAACCCTAGCTCCGCACATTTGTCTCTAGCTTCGATGCCAAGGTCGTAAAGCACTTCCAAATGGTCGGAAACGAATCCAACTGTGCAACAAATGACGTTCTTGTATGACTCGGCCCCGCGCTCAATGACGTCCAAGACATCCGGTCCAAGCCAAGGTTCGCCCGTGGTGCTTGCACTCTGAAAGGCAAAAGTCCAATGGGGAGTGCCCATCCTTTTCGCGACGAGTTCGCTCGTCTCAAGTAGTTCGTCCTTGTATGGATCGCCCATGGCCAGAATCTTGACCGGCAGACTGTGCGCGGAAAAGATGACGAGCGTTTCTTTAGGGTCCCAACCATGCATCTGGGAGAGTGTGTTTTCAGCCGTCGCGTCGATGAACGCGGGTAGGGTCCCCCAACGTTCCAACACCTCAAGTCGCATGGTCGGCTGTGCGTTATCCCGCGCCTGGAACGCGCTCTTCTTGTACGACGCGATGCTGAAACTCGAGAAGTGAGGGGCCAGGACGATGCCGACGGCCTCATCTATCCCGTCCGCCGCCATCTGACGCACGACGTCCGCCACGAACGGTGGAGCGTGCTTGGCCCCAATGTACAACTTGGCGTCGATGCCGTGATGGGCCAAGCCTTGTCGGATCGCTTCCCCTTGGCGTTTCGAGATGTCGTTTAGAGGCGATGGGCCGCCGATCGCAGCGTAACGGGAAGTCAAATCCTCAAGCGCTTCAGGTGAAGGCGGGCTGCCGCGCCGAATGTCCGTGTAGTAAGGAAAAATGGCCTCCATTGAGGCTGGCGTCCCGTAGTGCATGACTAGAAGTCCAATCTGTTTCATTCTGTTAAGCCCCCAACACCTTCACCGCGTTCTGCACCGTGTCGACCAAACATTGCACGTTCTCCAATGGAGTTTCGGGAAAGACGCCGTGACCCAAATTGAAGATGTGGGCAGGTAGGTTCTCACCTTCGAGCAGCACGTTCAGAGCCTTTCGCCGGACGGTTTCCGGATCAGTGAGGAGGATGACCGGATCCAAATTTCCTTGCAGAGGCAAACCCGGCAGGCGCAGACCAGCTTCACTTAGCGGCACCCGCCAGTCGATGCCCATAGTCGAAGAACCCGCCTCCGCCATCGCCTCCAGTAGGGAAGAAGTACCCGTTCCGAAATAGATCGTAGGTGCACGCAAGGGCCTCAAGCCGTGGAAAATGTGCCTCATGTGGGGCAGCATTGCCTCTCGAAAAGTCCTTGCATCGATTTGGCCAATCCACGAGTCGAAGACCTGAACCGCGTCCGCGCCGGACTCGATTTGAGCTCGAAGGTACCGCAAAACCACTTCTGCCAACAGTTCCATCAGCTTGTGCCAGAGCTCCGGATCGCCGTAAAGCATCGCCTTTGTCCGCTTTAGGTCACGCGAAGGCCCCCCCTCAATCAGATAGGATGCCAGGGTGAAGGGGGCTCCCGTAAAACCTATCAGAGGAACTTTAAGCTCTCGCTTAAGCATCTGAATCGACTGAAGCACGTAGGGTAGGCCTTCTTCAATGTCGAAAAGTCGCAGGCGGTCCAAGTCCGAGACCACCCGAAAGGGATGTTCGACGACGGGTCCGACGCCCTCCTTGATCTCGAACTTCGCACCCATCGGTGTGAACGGGACCGTCAGATCGGAAAACAAGATCGCCGCATCAAACCCAAAGCGGCGGATGGGCTGGAGTGTCGCCTCAACGGCGATTTCGGGCGTGCTCACCGCCTCCAACATCGTGCGTCCCTCGCGCAGCTTTCGATATTCGGGAAGGTAGCGACCCGCCTGGCGCATCATCCAAATCGGGACTCGCTCAGTCCTCTCTCCGCGACAGGCTCGCAAGAACACGGATTCGCTCATGCCTTCACCTCAACCAACGCCTCAGAAAAGGTCGCCACCGTTCTATCGATGTCTTCGGCTGACGGTACAACGGTAGAGAACCAAGCTTCCAACGCGCTCGGCGGCAAGTAAACACCCTTCGCCAGAAGCGCGTGGAAAAGTCGCCCGTACAGAGCTTTATCCGTCGCTTGAGCCTCCTCGAAATTCGTGACCGGGGTGGGTGTAAAGAAGACTGAGATCATCGAGCCCACTCGTTGGACTTGTCCGGCGAGGCCCGCCGCTTCCAAAGCCCGGCTCAAACCGTTCTCCAACCGGCTTCCGATGAACTCCAAACGCTCATAGGCTGGGTCGTCGAGAGCAGAAAGTGCGGCATAACCCGCAGCCATAGCCATTGAATTCCCTGACAGCGTCCCCGCTTGATAGACTGGGCCCAATGGTGCAACAAGGCCCATCAAGTCCTTGCGGCCACCGTAAGCTCCAACGGGAAGACCTCCGCCTATGACTTTCCCCATGCAGACCAAATCAGGCCTAATTCCAAACCGCTCCGAAGCTCCACCTCTCGCGACGCGGAATCCCGTCATCACTTCGTCGAAAATCAGCAGTGCGCCGCTTTCGGTGGCAAGTTCCCGCAGTTGATCCAAGAACCCGGGAACCGGAGGTACGAGACCCATATTCCCCGAGGCAGGCTCGACCAAGATCGCCGCGACCTGGCCCTTGTTCGCCTCCAGAAGGTCATTCACTTGAGCTGCGTCGTTGTAACGGGCGACCAAGGTGGTCCGCGCGACTTCATTCGGCACCCCGGCGCTGTCCGGCAAAGCAAAGGTGGCAACGCCGGAACCTGCCCTCGCCAGCAGCGAATCGACCGCGCCATGGTAGTTGCCCTCAAATTTGAGGATCTTCGACCGGCCCGTGGCTGCGCGTGCCAGGCGGGTGGCCGCCATCGTGGCCTCGGACCCTGAGTTCACGAAGCGAACTCGCTCTACGCCAGGCATGCGTGCGATGACTTCTCTCGCCAACTTCAACTCGCCCGCATGCGGCGCACCGAAACTGACCCCGCGCGTCGCCGCGTTCGCAATCGCCGCGTTGATTGAAGCGTCTGCGTGGCCGAGAATGATCGCGCCCCACGAGGAAACGAAATCGATGTACTCGCGGCCGTCTGCGTCAACCACGTGCGACCCCAATGCACGATCAAAGTAGATGGGACTCCCACTTACGGCCCGAAAGGCGCGGACAGGGCTGTTCACGCCGCCCGGCATGAGGTCACAGGCCTCTGAGTGCAAACGCGCTGACACGCTTTGCTCCGCCACCGTCAACGAACGAACTCCTCATGCGTTCGGTAAATGCCTGTGATGAGGGGGGTGTCAAGCAAGGTGTGACGTCGCGCTTCGGTTGCCCTCAATTGCTGAACTAGATCCGAAAATCGCGGAAGATCTTGAGTCTCGTAGGAAACGACGAACTCTTGATCCTGTAGGCCAAAGGAGTAAACAAGGAGTTGTTTGATGTCAAAGAACTGCTTGCCAAGCTTGATGTGCTCGTTCATCTGGCCCTGCCTGGCGTCCATGCTCATGAGATACCAATCCTTTGTCTTGCTGAACGGATAAACGATCAGATAAGGTCCTCGCGGTCCTTCCAGCGGATCCATGTCCTGCTCGCTCTTGCCTTTCGAATACATCGAGGGTCGCGTAAAGCCCCACAGGCTCTGGGTTGGCTTGGCGAATCGCCTCCAATCTTCTGTGGCGTTTGCATAACTGGTGAACGCCCGTTCCGCCGCCTCAGGCCCATCACCGTCCCAAGCGGACCAGATCAGGATATCTGAATCGAACCTTGCGGGGAAGACGTTGTAGAAATGGCAGGCTTGGGAAGCTTCAGCGGCCTCTTTGGCGATCCTGCCTCGCACGGTGTGGCGCTCCTTTTCGGACAGAGTCCAAAAGGCGTCGGTGAATGAGTAAGTTGCGAAGAGATTTAGGATTCGTTCAGCCATC
>CAZUCK010000022.1:0-36016 GCA_964619505.1 uncultured Fimbriimonas sp.
TTTCGATCATCACGTGGTGCTGTTCGGCCGCCATCCTCATTTGCCTGCGCCGCGCACTGCCGATGCCGGGATGGGGCACGTCGCCCTCTCCAGCAATCTCGTTGGAGGTATCCACGATGACGACACGCTTGTTGACTTCGTCCGCGAGCACGCGAGCCACTTCACGAAGCTTCGTCGTCTTGCCGACACCCGGCTTACCCAGAATCAAAATGGATCGGCCCGATCGCACGATGTCGTCGATGATGTCGATGGTGCCCTCAACGGCGCGACCGACGCGACACGTTAAGCCGATGACCTTCTCGTGACGGTTGCGAATGGCGGAAATTCGGTGGAGGGTGCGTTCAATGCCGGCGCGGTTGTCGGTGCCAAACTCGCCGATCGACTTCATGACGAAGTCGATGTCGTGCTCGCTGACAATCACGTCATGCATGCGTTCAACGCGATCGTAGTAGCGGGCTTCCGCTGGTCGCCCGTAGTCGAGCACCACTTCAATGAGGGTGTCAATTCCCTCCCCGCGCTCAAGGCGCGCTCTTACAACCGCAGGCAGAACGTCGAGAAATTGGGTCAGGCCGTCTGTGAGGAGGGACATATTCTTTTGTCAACCAGAGCCTAGCCGATGGCGCGGCCCTTCAGATTTTATGACGCACATTGCGGCGTGTGCGCTTCACTCGCTTCGCACTTCTTGCAAGGTTACGTCCTGTTCCTTAATCTTTCCTCGCTGCCAAAAGCGGAGCCTCACAACCGCACCCGCTTGCTTGTCGACCAGCAGGCGTGAAAGAACGATCACATCAGTTAGTTTGTTGCCGTCAAGATCCAACAGAACGTCATATTGCCCAATACCTGCCTTTTCTGCGGCGCTGCCGGGCGTGACACTTCGAACGATCAAGCCATAGGTGGGTGGTTCGGCGCCAACTTCCTTGGCCATCGACTGCCGGAATTCAGGGTTGCTGAGATAGGCATCCGAATTGGGAACCGAGGCAATCCCCAGCCCGCCGTACCGTGCATAACCCAGCTTTAAAATGTCGTCTACGACCCGTTTGACTCGATTCACGGGAATGGCGAATCCTATGCCGATGCTTCCGCCGCTCGTACTGGCGATCGCCGAGTTGATGCCAATGAGGTTGCCCTGGGAATCCGTCAATGCTCCGCCGGAATTGCCAGCGTTGATGGCGGCATCGGTCTGGATCGCATCCACAAGCATCGATTGGGCACCATTTCCTCGCTCCCCTGCGACGAGGCTCCTCCCTAAACTGCTGACAACTCCGACACTCACGGTCCCCTCATATCCCAGTGGGTTGCCGACGGCGACGACCCACTGGCCCACTTCGACTTTCGAGCTATCGCCGATCGCGATGGGTTTCAGGTCATCGGCTGAAATCTTCAGGACGGCTATGTCGGCCCGTGGGTCTGTGCCCAGCACTTTGGCCTGGAAGCTTCGTTTGTCGCTCAGCCTGACCCGGACAACGGAAGCGCCCGCGACCACGTGGTTGTTGGTCACGATGGTTCCATCAGAGCCGACGATGACCCCAGAACCCGTTGCCGTTTCCTGCAGGTACGTCTCAAAGTTCATCCTTTCAAACGCCTCGTAGCGATCCACGCTGACGACCGAGGGAAGAACCGTTTTGGCGGCCGCTCTAAAGTCTGAACCGCCACCACCGCCGCCAAACTGAACGGGTAATCCGACGTTTGGCCCGATGGAGAATAGTGCGGCTTCTCGTCGGTGCTCCAGCCAGTGGTCGAATTGCAGGGCGGCAAAGACGCCCAAAGCGGACGCGGACACCAGCGCGAACAATTGTGAAGTCTTCATTAGCTATCCTGAATTACGACGCTTTGCGCCTCGGTGGGTTCTTTCTTGATGATGTCTCAGCTTGCCCCTTCAGGGAGAGTTATAATGCCCCATGCCTCGCGGGTCGGAAGCTGAGATTTGGCCCGGGGGTCGTGAGTGTGCGGTCACGTTGGCTTACTGCAGCGCGACGCCTGAGCATTTGGCGCTGCTGTCACCCTTTCACGACTCGACCGATTTTCGAGCCACGTTCTTCCTCAACCCCACGAACTTGCTTGACGATCCGGCGGCTTGGAAGGAGATGTCCGGCGGCAACGAGATCGGCAACCATTGCCTGCACGACGTGACGCGAGGCGGCTCGCTCCTCAATTGGACCTTTGACATGGTTGAACAGGACGTGAAGGAGAGCAACGACCTGATCGCGGAGATCACGGGCGCCCGATGCCGATCGTTCGCGCTGCCGGGATGGTCGACCGCTTGCGCTGAGGGCGATTATCATGGGGCCATCCGGCGTTTGAACCCCTACGTCGCCTCGGAGCGTCGAGAGGCAAACGATTGGAAATCTTGCGATTTAGGCTATGTCGGAACCTTTCCACTTGAACAAATCAATCCCGCCACCATCATCGATCAGGCGCGAAAAGACCGGGGCTGGGTCGTCTTTAGAATTGCCAACATCGACGACGCTTTGCGGCGCGTCCTGGAAACTTTGGAATTCGCAGCCCAAGATCTGTGGGTGGCGCCGTTCGGGGACGTCGCAGATCGCATCGCCTCACTTCAGAGAACGTTGGAATTGAAACCATGACACGCTCTGTGCTCTTTTTCGCGTTCGTCTTGGCCCTGGTCGGGTGCCAGGGACAATCGATCAGAATTTGGCAACAGCCGGGTCGGGTTGCGATTCGCAAGGAGGCGAACCTGGAATCGGCGGTTAAGGAAGCCCAGTAATCCTTACCCACGTTTCTGGAACGTTTGAAGCATGCCAAGCCGAGAGAGCGCTTCGCAGCCCAAGTCCGCTTCCGCTCCCACATGACGTTCGAACACATGTGGGTCGATCACTTGACGTACGACGGCAAGCTCCTACGAGGGACTTTGGCAGACGAACCGGTCAGCATCAAGGTGCTGCATAAAGGGGTGTCAGTAAACTTCGCTCCGAGCCAAGTGATGGACTGGCTCATCCTTAGCGACGGAAAGCGGGAAGGTGGCTTCGCTGAAGCTGTATTGAAGCAAGAGAGGGGCTAGAACCTTCCTGATACGGTGTCCACTTCGCTTGCTACCGCGTGACGGCCCGCGGCCCCCTATGCCGACTGCGCAAACGGGTAAACCCATCTCAATGGCCATTGCCCTGGTAGCGCTCGGATCGAACGTGGGAGACGCCGTCGCCAACATACGGTCAGCGGTGGAATGGTTGGCCCTTGAGATCGAGGTCCGAGAGGTCAGCGCCCTCTACGAGACCGAGCCCATGTACGTGCTCGACCAGCCCCGATTTCTTAACGCCGCGCTCGCGGCGGACACCGATCTTGGACCGTTGCAGCTTCTCACCTTGCTCAAGCGAATCGAGCAGGCGGTCGGACGCCAGAGCCGCCAGCGGTACGGGCCAAGGGAAGTCGACCTGGATTTGATCGCATACGGCAACCTGATTTATGTGTACAGAAACATGGACGAAGTCGTCCTATCGGTGCCTCACCCCAGGACGCCTGAACGCAGATTCGTCTTGGAGCCTCTGAACGACGTCGCCCCGAATGGAGTGTTGCCTGGACTTGGAAACATCGCCGAGTTGCTGGAAGCAACGAAGCTCCAGGCTTCATCCGTCCAAAGGAGGGTAGATGTCGCTTTATCGCTTCACCGCGTTTGACGCCACCGGAAAGGAACACGAGGGCACCGTTCAGGCACCCGACGCACAAGCAGCGGCAAAGCAACTCTCCGCTCAGGGTCTGCGGGTTCGAATGATTCAGGAAAGCAAAGGGTCTCCCACTCCCGCGGCGCCACAAGCGCACGCTGTCCCCCGACCCGTGAGTACAGCTCCACAGCGCATCAAAACCGCGCCACCTCAACCGCGAGTGGCACCAACTCCTGCCGCGCCGCAAATCGTGAACATGCCCGCCGCCTCAATGCCGGCCGTCTTCCATACTGCGGCAGGCACCGACAAAGAACGGTTCTTCTTGTTCTCCCAAATCGCTTCCGGACTTCGGGCGGGCATCAACCCTGCTGCGTTTTTCAACGAAATCGCTCCTCGTGCGAAAGGCGTCTATCGCGATTCCCTCCAGAAACTCGCCAACAGTGCGACGGAAGGCATCCCCATGAGCTCCGTCATGGGGCAATACCCCGACCTTTATCCACCCGGAGTCGTTGGCGCCGTCCGAGCTGGTGAGCAAGGTGGCTTCCTGCCTGACGCTTGCGACATGATCGCGCAACAGGCGGAGAACTCCCATAAGTTCAAGAGGTTCTTTTGGTGGGTCTCTTCGGTGACGGTCAGCGGGCTCATTTGCGTGCCGGCCATCCTCGTCTTCCGCATCGCCTGTCTTGCAGCCTTCGATGAGGTTGACAAACGCGGTGGCGGTTCGTCGCAACAGGTGGTGGCCGACATGTTGCATTCGGCCTGGCAGTCCTTTTTGTGGCCCTACGGTCCCGCCACGGCTGCATTCTTTGCGCTCTGGTTCATCATTTGGCGATTCACCTTGGCAAGTGCCTCGTTGAAGCTGCGACATAAGCTGGGGTTGGCCTGGCCCGTATTTGGCAAACGGGCAAAACATGAGAATCTTACGGTGTTCTCTTGGACCATGTCGAGGTTAACGGCGGCGGGCTTGCCGCATCAGGCCGCTTGGGAGATGGCCGCCGCGGCCGTACCCAACTTGGCGATGCAAGGCAAGCTCTTGGAGATTGGCAAGCGCACGGCGAATTCGGAAAAGATTTCCGAAGCCGTGGGTTCGTCCCGGCTATTCCCTCAGGAGTACGCGCCGACGATCTCAACTGCAGAACTCACCGGGGACCTTCCCGGCGCAATGGAGCAGCTCTCAAGGACGAGCCGCACTGAGTTCGAAGCTCAACAGAACTACGCCAAACTTCGCGGCGCCGGATGGGGTTGCTTGGCAACGATGGTGACGAGCGGCTTCGTACTGGCCGTCGCCCTTTGGATGTGGTACCGCGAGATTCCTGCCAAGATGCTCAAGGACGATACGCCCTAAGATGGCCACCTTTCAGTACACCGGCAAGCATGACGACGGCCGCGTAGTGTCTGGATCCGTGATGGGAACGACGGTCGAAGACGCCATCGCGGACCTCGCCCTTCAGGGCGTTCTCGTGACAAAGATCGGCCCCGCGGCCAGCGATCCGATTCCCTCCAACTTCACCGCGAATAAGGGACGACCGGTCGAAACCCGAGCCCCTCGCTCTGCTCCGGCACATTCCAATCCTTACAGCGCGCCTGCTCCGCCCCAGGGAAACCCCTACGACCAGCCACGACCCATACTGCAAGAGCCGTTGCCAGCGCCCCCGGCCGGGCTCAGCGATCAGCGATCCTACTTCGCAACGAGCGTCGCGGGCCCGCTCGTCGGAACCGTGCCCCTCGCCGACCTCCAGATCTTTTTCCGGCAATTTGCATCGATGCAAGGTGCAGGAGTGCCGCTCGCCAAGTCCTTTGGAACTCTATCCAAACAAGCGCGAGTCCCCAAGCTCAGCATGATCCTTCTCGAAATGGAGAAGGGAGCGGACCGGGGCCAGCCAATGAGCGCGACAATGCAACGCTATCCGGAAGTGTTCACACCTATGATGGTGAGCCTCATCCGTTCCGGCGAGGAGGGAGGATTCTTGCATGGTGCTTTGACCATGACCTCCGACTACATTGTCACCGAAATCGAGATTCGAAACCTCTGGCGAAAGGCCACACTCTATCCCAAAATCATCATAGCTGTTTCGATCTTGATCGTCCTTTTGACGAATGCGATCATCGCTTCGCTTGGCAAGACAGGCGGGCTTTCTTCGCCGTTGACGACGTCGAGTGTGGTCGTCATCGTGGTGCCGCTCATGATCTTTTCGTTCCTCTACTTCAAGGTGGGCCTTGCGAACCCCAGAATCAAGTACAACTGGGACGCGTTCACTCTCAAGATCCCTTACCTCGGCGGAACCCTTCAGCAGTTCGCAATGGCGAAATTCGGACGGGCATTCGGGGCCCTTCATCAGGGTGGCGTTTCGATGGGAAAGGCGCTCAAGCTTGCCGCCGATTCCTGCGGCAACGAATACATCCGATCGAAGATCTATCCTGCAGCCGAGCGGCTGGACGAAGGTGACGGCATCGCTGGCACGCTTGCAGAGACAGGAGTCATGTCATCGGTGGTGTTGGACATGTTGCAAACGGGCGAGATGAGCGGCAACATTGACTCAATGCTCAACCGAGCGGCTGAGCATTACGAATCCGAAGCAAAGATGCGCTCGAACCAGCTGGCGATGTCTACAGGTGTGCTCTTTCTGCTGGTGACGGGCGTTTATGTTGGTTACATCGTCATCAGCTTCTTCGCCGGACACTTCGGTGCGCTGGAACGCGCCATTCCTCAAGACGAGGGGCTCCTCTTTTCGCTGGTGGGGAATTAAGGTCCATCACGATGGCCAAGACGCACTATGAGACCCTGGGGCTGAAATCCAACTGCACGGCTGAAGAAATCCGGTCGGCATACCGCAAGCTCGCCCTCAAGCATCACCCGGACAGTTCAAAAGACCCGCGATCTGTGGACTTGTTCATCGCCATCACCCAGGCGTACAACGTGCTCAACGATTCGGATCAGCGTCGGTCATATGACGGCAGCATCCAACCCAAGCCAAAGCCGCAAGTGCCAAAGCCGCAACCGAAACCGACCAAGACGCCGGACAAAGGGCCCGAAAAAAAGCGAGAACAGGTGGCGGCGGAAGTTGCGAAGCTGACCATCGTGTTCAGCCGCGGACAGCACGGCGAGGCAGAAACGTTGGCAAGAAAGATTCTTCAAATCGACGGCCGACAAGCGGTTCCATACGCTGTCTTAGGTGACATCGCCAGAGCCAGGGGCAACGTCAAAGAAGCTGCCAAAATGTATGCTTTCGCAGTCCAAATGGCGCCGGGTAACTCGGTGTACCAACGGAGACACGAGGATTTGTTGGACAAGGTGTTTACGATCGAAGAGCCGGACGCCACCCAGAAAGGGGTGCCCGCGTTGCTCGCAGGCACGGGTATGGTCTTGCTCTCGGGCATTTACCTCGCGCTCAGCAAGGAGACGGTGCTCTTTCCGTCCATCCCCTTGCTAGCGTTCTGGACTTTGGGGCTGCTCGCCATGACGTTCCTTTGCGGAGTGATCATTGGCGCCAGCCTGGCGATTGGCGGCTGGCTAGACCATCTGAGTGCAAACGCCTCAACGCCTGGCAAGATCGCGCCCCCTGTCGCCCTCGCCACGGTCGCGTTTGTGAGTTTCTGGGTCGCCGCATTGCTCTATTTCGTACTCGGAGTCATCAACCGAAGCTTCAACGTCTCCACGTCGCGTTTGGTCGCGGCTGTCGCATGCGGCGTGCTGATTCTCAGCGTTTGCGCGGCCATTTCCCCGAGTCTTTCTTCGACCCAAGTGTTGCTCTGGAGCGGCAACTTGATGTACCTGGGATCGTTGGCGGGATGGACTGTTTCCGATTCATTCCGTAAATCGTGAGGTCCTGAAGGCTCAGGGATGGACGTTGCGCTCTGCTCAACAACGTCGTACCTCAACGTCATCCCCGATGCCATAATCCCGTTGGATCGCAATCATACGAATCTTAAGGAGTATTGGATGAAAGTCAGCATTATCGGTGGGGGTGGGCGAGTCGGCTCTGATGCCGCCTACTGCCTTCAGCTCGGGGGCATCGTGCGCGAAATCGCGCTCATGGACATGAACGCAGACATGGCTGCCGGCGAGGCACTTGATCTGCGGCATGGATCGGCTCTCACCTCGAGCCAAACGATAACCAGTGGCGGCTACGAAGTGGTCAACGGCAGCGACTGCGTCGTGATCACAGCGGGCCTCCGAAGAAAGCCGGACGAAAGCCGCCTGGAGCTCGTCAACCGCAACGTTTCCCTGTTCAAGGGAATCCTCGACTCTCTCAAGGGCTGCAAGCTCAATGACGGCGCGACCATCTTGGTCGTCTCAAACCCGGTCGACATCCTGACCGAACTTGCCGCGACAAGCGGCATCCTTCCGGAATCGCAGGTTCTTGGGCTCGGAACGGTGTTGGACACGTGCCGATTCAGGTCTCTTCTCGCCGATCATTTCAAAGTCGGCGCACGAGACATCAATGCGCTGATCCTTGGTGAGCATGGCGATTCGATGGTTCCAATCCTCTCTTCTGCCACGATCGGCGGCGTGTCCATGGCTTCGATTCCCGGTTACTCATCCGAAGCCGTCCAGAACGTCTTTGAGTTCACAAAGAAGTCGGGGGCCGAAGTCATTCGGCTAAAGGGTGGTGCGGGTCGCGCCGTCGGAGTCTCCATCATGGAAGTCGTCCAAAACATCGCGCTGAACACGGAAGCCGTGCTTCCAGTCAGCAGCCGACAAAAAGGCAGTCTCGGCATTAAGGACATCTGCTTGTCTCTCCCGACAAAGGTCGGGAGAAAAGGCGCTGTTCAGGTTCTTGAGCCCGCGGTCAGTGAAACTGAAAAGGACGGACTTCTCAAGTCGGCTACCGCGCTGAAGGATGTTCTGAAGCAAATCAGCTAGTCGTGTTGTTATGTGAAACGGCCTCCAGATGAAAATCTGGAGGCCGTTTTTGTTCAGCCCAAGGTGGGTTCTGTTAATAACGCTCGTTTAACAACCGCTTAACAAAGCCTCGGTAGCTTTATGTCGCTGAATTGAGGAGAGGCAAACATATGAACTTAAGAGGAAATTTTGTTGGAGCGGTCATCGCAGGTCTGGTCATGGTCGGATGTAACGGCGGAGAGACGCCTGCGCCCACTGCCGGCAACAACGCCGGCGCAACGCCCGCCGCTGCGACGATCACACTCACCGGTGCGGGATCCACCTTTGTGAACCCAGCCATGTCTAAATGGGCTTATAGCTATCACGAGAAGAACCCCAACATCTCCATCAACTACCAGTCGGTTGGTTCCGGTGCCGGCATCTCTCAGTACAAAGATGGCACCGTTGATTTCGGCGCAACGGACGCTCCGCTCTCCGACAAAGATGCCGCGACCATGCCGACGCCCACCCTCAACGTGCCGATCATCTCCGGCGCCGTCGTCCTGGCCTATAACATTCCAGGGGTGACGGGCGACCTGAAACTCACCTCCGAGTCAGTGGCGGACATCTTCCTCGGAAAGATCAAGAAGTGGGATGATGCCAAACTCAAGGCGGACAATCCGGACCTCAAGCTGCCTTCGACCGATATCACCACCTGCCACCGATCCGATGGTTCTGGAACGACTTACGTGTTCACCGACTATCTGAGCTCCGTGAGCCCAGCTTGGAAGGCGGGACCCGGCAAGAGCAAGCAGCCCACTTGGCCAAACGGTGTCGGAGGGAAAGGCAACGAGGGCGTTTCGGGCTTGATCAAGCAGACCGCAGGCGGCATCGGCTACGTCGAGCTCGCTTACGCCATCGAGAGCAAGATGACCTTTGCATCGTTGAAGAACGCGGCTGGCAAATTCGTGAAGGCGTCTCCTGAGACGACTTCCGCCGCCGCGGAAGGGTACGCGGAGCAAATGAAGAAGGACATCCGAACGTCTATTGTCAACTCCCCCGCCCAAGACGCCTACCCGATCGCCGGGTTCACGTACGTCCTCGTTTCGCAGAAACCTGCCAACGTCGAGAAAGCCAAAGCCGTCCAGGATTTCCTTAAATGGGCGATGGCGGACGGACAAGCGCTTGCCAAAGACCTCCAGTACGCTCCGCTGTCGCCCGCTGTCGTTGATCTGAACAAGAAGGCGATGGAAGGAATCCAAATGGGTGCTAAATAGCGAACAAGAAGAGAGTCGACTGACAGGGATCGACCTTCCCGTGTCAGCCATCGCCGCGGTTCCCGTGAAGTTCACGAGAACCGCGGCTTCAAAGCGTGTTAAGGAGTCTCTTTTCACGATGGTCACGGCGATCTCCGGGATCGCCGTTTTGTTTGCGATCACGTGGATCGGCCTCAAGCTGTTCGCTGAATCGGCGCTCACCAGAAACCTCTTTGGCCTGAAATTCTTAACGGGCACCGTGTGGGATGTGCCCCACGAGCAGTACGGAGCCCTGACCTTCATCTATGGGACCGTCGTTTCGTCGATCGTGGCCATCCTCATTGCCGTTCCGATCTCGGTCGGCACCAGCATTTTCCTGAACGAACTTGGTCATAAGAAGCTGACCCGACCCATTGGCTATTTCATCGAGCTTCTCGCAGCCATTCCGAGCGTCGTCTACGGCCTTTGGGGTGTCTTCGTACTGTGCCCTTGGCTGAGCGGAACCGCTACGCCGTGGCTGATGAAGAATTTCGGATTTCTCCCGATTTTCGAAGGGCCCGCTTTCCAACAGAATGTGCTTGCCGCCGGGGTCATTTTAGCCATCATGATTTCACCGTTCATCACCTCGGTGGTTGGCGAAGTCTTCCGTTCCTTGCCCACCGGGCTTCGCGAGGCGTCTCTGGCTCTCGGAGGCAATCGCTGGGAGACGATTCGCTCAGTCGTCTTGCCGTCATCAAGGGGCGGAATTGTGGCCGCCGTCATGCTGGGCCTTGGCCGAGCACTTGGCGAAACGATGGCCGTCGTCATGGTCATCGGCAACAACCCGCAAATCAAGGCTTCACTCCTCCAATCGGGGTACAGCATGCCAGCCCTGCTTGCGAACCAGTTCAACGAAGCCTCCACCGATGAGCTGCAACGCTCCGCTCTCATCGAAATCGCTCTTCTTCTGTTCCTCGTCACGTTGATCGTCAACGGTCTCGCCCGGCTCATGGTCGCAACGATGAATCGTCACGGCGCGAAGGGTTGGAGGAGCCAAGGTCTCCGCAACGCGGTGGACCATCTGATGAAGGGGGCATCCGCCGTCATGCGGGTGGGACTCGTCGCTGGAGTCGGGCTGCCCCTCTTTGTCCAAGCCATCAAAGATTTTCAAGCGGTGGGCTTCGGAGCCCTTCTGAGGCCAAGCGCGCTCATCTTCCTCGCAGCCGCCCTTTTCCTTTTGATCAGGAACTCGAATCTGGCCAAGAAACGGTGGGACCATTTCCGGCGCGGCAATCAATTTGCGTCGCTCTCTGGCACGGTCATTTGCGGCGTTTTGTCCTGCATTGTGCTCGCAATGATCCTTTCCTACATCGCCGTCAAAGGCGGTAAGGGGTTCTCTCTCAGCATCCTCACCCAGTTGCCCAGGCCACCGGGCGAGTCGGGGGGCGGTCTGAAGAGCGCCATCTTGGGAACTGTTGAACTGGTGGCAATGGCAGCGGCCATCGGGGTTCCACTCGGCATTCTGGGTGGCGTCTACCTCGCCGAATTCAAGGCTTCTAAGCTCCGAAATGTGGTCAGATTCGCTGCAGATGTGTTGGGGGGCGTCCCCTCCGTGGTCATCGGTCTCTTTGCCTACGCCGCTTTTGTTCTGCCTTTCAAACACTTCTCTGCACTCGCGGGAAGCATGGCCCTCGCCATGATGATGATTCCCACTGTGATGCGCATCACCGAAGAGATCCTTCGCCTGGTGCCGGATGCCTTGAGGGAAGCCTCGCAAGGACTGGGTGCCACGCGGTTTGAAACAACTGTTAAAGTCGTATTGCCAGCGGCAAGGGCGGGCATCCTCACAGGCGTGATGCTCTCCGTGGCACGAATCTCCGGGGAAACGGCACCCCTCCTCTTCACCGCATTCGGCAGCGATCAGCTGAGCTGGAAGCCAACGGAGCCGGTTTCATCCTTGACGATGAAGATTTACCAATACGCCGGTTCGCCCTACGACGACTGGATCTCGCAAGCTTGGTCTGGCGCACTTGTGCTCGTCGTGATGGTGTTGATGGTGAGCCTCCTCGCAAGGACCACCGCCGTAAGGACGGGAGATCGATTCCGCGCCTTCCGCCGTGGTTGAAACAACCAAAACCACGGTTTGATCAGCCAAACTCTCGTTGATGAGAACCGAATCCCTCAAGTTTCTGAAGGCGATGGTCAATGTGCCTTCCCCGTCGGGCTACGAAGAGCACGCCGCTGAGATCTATCGCGAGTATACAAAGCCTTTCGCGGACAAAGTCACCACTGACGTGCACGGAAATGTGGCTGCAATTCTGAACCCGAAAGCGAGCATGAAGATCATGCTTGCCGGTCACATGGATGAGATCGGTTTCATCGTCCACTACATCAGCGAGGAGGGCCTGCTCTACTTCAGCGGGATTGGTGGGCATGACAGTACGATTCCAGTCGGCCAACGGGTCTGGGTGCACGGCAAGAAGAAGACGGCGGGCGTCATCGGGCGAAAGGCGATACACCTCTTGGAAGAGGATGAGCGCAAGAAGAAGCCAGAAATCAAAGACCTCTGGATCGACATCGGTGCCAGCAACCGATCTGAGGCGGAAGAAGTCGTTTCCCTCGGCGACGTGGCCACGTTCCAATCAGAATTCCAAATGCTCCTTGGCGATCGCGCCACCGCGCGCGGCTTCGACAACAAGATGGGGTCGTTCATTGTCGCAGAAGCCTTGCGACTCCTAAAGGAAGAAGGTGGCTTAGATTCGGGCGTCGGCGTCTATGCGGTCGCCACCGTCCAAGAAGAAATCGGTCTACGAGGTGCCAGAACGGCGGCGTTTTCAATCGCGCCCCAATCGGGCTTGGCGGTGGACGTCAACCACGCTGTCGATTACCCCGGCGTCAGCAAGAGCCGGTACGGGCAACTCGACGTCGGCAAGGGCCCGAGTGTCATGCGCGGCGCGAATTCCAACCCGAACGTATTCAAGATGATCCTGGAAGCAGCAAGGAAAGATGCGATTCCTTATCAAGTCGACGTGGCTCCCGGCGGAACGGGAACCGACGGCAATGCCATGCAAATCAACATGGGCGGAATGGCCGTTGGCATCCTCGGTGTTGCATTGAGGTACATGCACACGCCGTGCGAACTGCTGTCCCTGACCGACGTGGAGAACTGTGCCCGCCTAATGGCCGCCTATTGCAGAAAGGTGAAGCCGAACACCGATTTCACACCTAGAATCAGCTAGCTTTCAACTTTTTTTGAAAGTTCGTTGGCGGGAATGGATATACTCAAATGACGCGAAGCGCCATGAAGGAAGGAGTCCTGCCAGATGCCGTTTGGAAGACCGAAGGCGCGGAAAAGCGCACGGCGGTTCAGGGAATGTTTGCCGACATCGCGCCCACTTATGACCGCTTGAACGGGCTCATATCCTTCTCGCTCCACCGTCGTTGGAGGCAATTCGCCGTCACGAAACTGGGTCTCAGAAAGGGTCAAAAGGCTCTGGATGTTTGCTGCGGCACTGGGGACTTCATGCTCCCTCTTGGCAAGGCCGTTGGTGATTCTGGATTGGTTTGCGGCATCGATTTCTGCCAACCTATGCTCGAGATTGCCCGTAAAAAAAGGGTCGGTGATCTGGCTCTGGGCGACGCCTGCATCCTCCCTGTCGCAAACGGAACCTTTGACGCCGTCAGCGTGGGCTGGGGAATCCGCAACGTGCCTGACATCGACGTTGCCCACCGCGAACTGTTCCGCGTGTTAAAGCCAGGCGGCCGATTTGTGTCACTGGACATGGCTAGGCCGAACAACCGGTTCGTCCGGATTCCTTCGGAGATGATTTTCAACAAGCTGGTGCCATTCCTCGGCTCCTTGTTCGGCAAAACGAGCGCATACACGTACCTGCCCAAGAGCACGCAGCGCTTTATGACTCGAGATGAGCTCAAGGCTTCGATGGAGGCGGCTGGCTTCACGGACGTCGCCTACACCAACATGATGCTGGGCAACATATGCGTCCACTGGGGGCGGAAGTCTTGAGCGTAGCAACCTTCTTTTCCAACGGTGAATTCGAGGCTGAACTGCTTGAGCAGGTTGCGGCGGAGGTCCATGCGGTCGAGCGAGAGCTGACCCTTCAAGTGGCTTCGAAAGTGCAACTTGTGGAGGACGTGGGCCGCCTCACACTGGAAGCCGGGGGCAAGCGTTTGAGGCCCGCCTTCGTTTCCCTTTCTGCAAGAGCGACCGGGCTGCCTTACGATGCAGACCGCACGACCAAGCTGGGTGCCTGCATGGAGATGATCCACATGGCGACCCTGATCCACGCCGACGTGATCGACAACGCCGACACCCGCCGCGGCAAGCGAACGGCGAGCGCGATCTATGGGAACACGGGCAGCATCCTTTCCGGCGATGCTCTACTTGCCAAAGCCATGGTGATGTTGGCGATGGACGGCGACCTCGAAATCATCCGCAACGTCTCCGCTTCGGTTGTGGAAATGGCCGAAGGCGAGGTCCGCGAATTGGCGACCCGCTACGATTTTGACCTCGATGAAACCGAACATCTCGAAGTGTTGCGAATGAAAACGGCCGCATTCATCCAGTCTTGTTGCGAGATCGGAGCCATTGTTGCCGGAGCCCCACTGAACCAACGCATTGCACTCAAGACCTACGGATATCACATCGGAATGGCGTTCCAAATTGTGGACGACCTGCTGGACTATCGAGGTGACAAGGAACGCACAGGGAAGCCTCAAGCGACGGATTTTCGCGAGGGTTGTGCAACTCTGCCCCTCATCTATTTGCGGCCACTCCTTTCGGACAAGGAGCGCGAAGTTGCCCGAGGCAAATTCGGAAACGGCGTGACAGACGAAGAGCTTTTGATGATCTGCGACTGGATGCATCGTCGAGGCGCGTTCGACAAAGCCAACGAAACGGCGGCAATGCACATCGATAAGGCGATCGTCGAACTTCAAAAGCTGCCCGACTCTTCAGCTAGAAGGATGCTAAAATGCGCCGCCGAATTCGTGATGGCACGAGAGGCCTAGTGCAGTCCTATTCGCTCTATATCCTCGATCTGGACGGCACTCTGTTCCGCGGTGAAGAGTCTATACCGCACGCGGTGGAGGTTGTTTCCACCCTGCGCCGCCGTGGTGCCGCCATAAGGTTTCTCACGAATAACTCCGGACAGACGCGTGAGTTTTACACGAAGAAACTCGCCCGTTTAGGATTTACGCCACAACCGGACGAGATTTATTCGTCGGCGATCGGCGCCGCCGCTTGGCTGAAGCAAAACAACTTGAGGCACGTACACTGCGTCGGCGAACCGGGTCTATCAAGAACGCTTGCCGAGGGAGGCGCTTTGATTGTCAATGGGACTAAATCGTCGGCTGATGCGGTCGTGGTGGGCATTTGCAAGACGTTCACGTACGAATGGCTAAACGAGGCGATGCAGCAGATTCGCGGCGGAGCGAGATTTGTGGCGACCAACACCGATTCGACCTATCCAGTCGAAGGAGGCAAAGAGATCCCCGGCGCAGGCAGCATCGTCGCCGCGATACAGACTTGCGGCGGGCAGGAGCCTTTTGTAGTTGGCAAACCCAACCCGTACTTGGTTGAGTTGATTTTGAAAGATGCGGCCATCAAACCCGCCGAGGCTTTGGTCGTAGGCGACCGCCTTGAGACCGACATCCTAAGTGGTCATAGCGCGGGCTGTCCAACGCACTTGGTTTTAACCGGCGTTTCGAAGTCTGCTCCTCCAAATCAATCGTACTCAGACGATCTGCGCGGAATTCTATAGGGCGGCTCTCCATCGTACCTATCCCCTAAGGCTTTGCCGTAACTCACTTTCCGCTTGTTGAATGCTCTTCAACTCGCCTATGCAATGGTCCAGAGCAGAAGATGCGTTGACTTCTATTCGGGGTCCCAGTTCTTCCGATGCCTGCCGCGTCATCGATGAAACTTCTGCGGCGAGATCACGAAGTTTGTCTGCAGTGACCCTCGCCTTGCCAAATCCTGGGTGGAGATGGGCTCTTGGCCTTGCTCCTCCGAACACAGCCTCCTGAATGAATTCGCCAACGAAACCCTTTACGTCCGATTTCGACGGATCATCCGGAAGTACATCCCGAAAAAGCAAGATTGTTTCGTCCATGGTTCGGTCCGCGGCAATCAACACTTGGTTCCGCAGGGCCCGATAGTGCGGTGGCACATCGTCCGACTGCCAATAGGGAGTCCCCATCGCGTGCCGGATCTCCGCCCAATGGCGAGCACAGTCTTCCAACAGGGTCATCACGGGTTGACCCAAATCTCGATGCAACCGCGAGCGATCCAAGCAGGCATTCATCCGTGTGGCGGTTTCGGCGACATCCGCCTTGGCAAGTTCTTCTGCGGACGGAGGCTTCGGTCGTCGCAGGAACACCATGAACCAACACACGGCGACCGTCAGCAAGAAAAGGGCGGAGGCCCCCGGCGATGCCTCAATCGCATCGAAGGAAACGAGCCCGATGAAAGTAACGACCAAAGCGACGATCAGGCTTGAGTTGGGACCCCTAGCCGAACTCCGTCTCGCGACGTTCAAGTACTCCGCCAACCCGAGATATTCACTTCTTCCGTTGCGCAGCATTTTTTTGACTCCATTGATTCTACGGCCACCCGTTGCGGATAGCCATTAACCGGTTCGACCGGTGACTACTGCGTAGATCAAGAAAGCGGACGACAGACCCATCAGGGCGACGGTAGCCCAGCCAAAGACGTTCGACCAAATTCCATTTCTTCGATGTTTGACGATCCTACGGTTGTTGCAGATCAAGAGGAGAACCACGACCAATGGCGGCGCGACCACGCCGTTGAGAGCTGCGGAGTACAAAAGGCCCTTGACAGGGCTGATCCTATGGACAAAATTGAGTAAGAAACCGAGGACAGCCATGCCGGCGATCGTAAAGTAGAAGCCCTCTGCCCGCGTGAACCGTCGGTAAAGGCCGTACTTCCAACCAGCGGTCTCCGAGACGGCATACGCCGCGGAACCGGCCAGCGTGGGAATACCCAGTAAGCCCGTGGACAGCAAACCCAGCGTGAAAAGAAGGTAAGCCGATTTGCCAAGCGGCAGGAGCGCTCGAGCCGCATCCTGCGCCGTTTCGATGTCCGTTTTCCCAGAAGCGTTGAGCGTTGCTGCAGTTACGATCACGATGAAGAGGGCGACCGCTTGCGAGGCAATCATGCCCACCGTCGTGTCCGTATGCATCTTGCGAATGTCATGTTTTGTGACCCGGCTCGTGCGATGCCCGGGTTCATCCGCTTTGCCATCCGCAATTTCCTCTTCCACGACCTCGCCGGCCTGCCAAAAGAACAGGTACGGCGAAATGGTTGTCCCAAGGAAACCAACGGCCGCCAGCATGAACTCAGTCTTAGAACTCCAGGTTGGCAGAAAGAGATGAGAGGTGATCGCTTTCAAGTCGATGCCAACACCTGGAATGAAAGCAACGACCACGTAGGAAAGCAAAGTTAAGCACAGCCATTTCAGCACCTGAACATAGCGGATGTAGGGGATATAGATAATGCTCAGCACCAGAACCACGGTGATCGCGCAAAGCCAGAAGGTTTCGCTGAGACCCATCAGCATTTGTGCTGAGGCTGCCATTGCATTGAGGTCCGCGTAGATGTTGATCACGTTCGCTCCGACTAGGAGAGAGACGCAGGAATACAACAGCCATCTGGGATAGTGCTCCTTTATGACGGCTGCGAGGCCCTTGCCGGTCAAAAGGCCAACCCGAGCACACATCTCTTGGACGGCGATCATGAGGGGAATGCAAACGGGAACGAGCCAAAGCAAGGCATAGCCGAACTGAGCTCCCGTGACCGAATAGGTGCCAATCCCGGAAGGATCATCATCCGCCATGCCTGTTATTAGGCCGGGTCCCATTTCCTTCCAAACGGATTCCTCTTCTTCTTCTTTGCGCGATCTTGCCCCACGACGTGCGCGCTCAAGATCCTGCGCGTCTTGATCAAGGCGCGAGTCGGCCGGAGGGATGAGTTCTGGGATTTTCGCGTCGTCCACGTGCGCTTACCAAAGAATAGACACGCACCAAAGGCTTATGGTTGCCGGCCGGCAGTCGAACGTTCACTTCACGGTCTTCGCCAAGAGTGAGTAAGCTTTCGCCATGCTGTGCGTCGGGCCCTCATTAGGCTCGTTCCGACTTAATGTGATGAGCCATGGTCCGAAGAACCTTCCCATTGCGGCCAGATCTCACGAAGCTGCCATTCAGCTTCGCTGACATTGCGCTCTTTTTCGGCCTCTTCCTCCTCATCTACGGACTCGCTCACATTGGCAAAGACCTCTTCGTGGCGTTCCGCCCCCCTCAGTTGCAACCTAAGATCAGCCTCGACCCTTCGATGCTCCCCTACTACGCAGCTCGGTCGACATTGCGGATGTTCTTGGCCCTCTTCGCTTCTCTGCTTTTCACGTTTGCTTACGGCTATGTCGCCGCGAAGAACAAGCGGGCCGAGCAAGCGCTGATCCCCCTCCTTGACATTCTGCAATCTGTCCCCGTCTTAGCCTTTCTGACGATCACAGTGACCGGATTCATGGCCATGTTCCCAGGCAGCCTGTTGGGCCTTGAGTTGGCATCGATCTTTGCCGCTTTCACTGGACAGGCGTGGAACATGACGTTCGCCTTCTACCATTCGATGATCACGCTGCCAAGGGAACTCGATGAGGCCTCTACGGTCTTTCGGCTCTCAAAGTGGCGCCGCTTCGTGACCCTTGAAATTCCCGCATCCATGATCGGTCTCGTATGGAATGCGATGATGAGCTTTGGAGGAGCCTGGTTTTACGTGTCCTTCTCCGAGGCGCTCCAGGTTCGGGATCAACAGTATTTCCTGCCCGGCATCGGTTCCTACGTTGCCGAGGCAAGTGCGCAAGGAAATACGGAAGCGCTCCTCTATGCGAGCCTTACGATGGTCGTGGTTATCGTCTTGGTTGACCAATTCTTCTGGCGCCCGCTGGTCGCCTGGTCTGAGAAATTCAAGTTGGAGAAGACCGTTTCCGTCGACGTGGCCCAGTCGTGGGTCCTTGACCTCATCCGCGACGCCAAGCTCCCACGGGTCTTGGGAGCCGCCTGGCGCAAGTGGCTTCGTTGGTTCCGCCGGTTGCGATGGCCCAAACTCAAAGTGCCCCGCTTCAAGATCGTGGCAGGGCCAAAGCGCAAGCCATTCATCAACGTCGACCTTTGGTTCGGAGCGTCGCTCGGCGCAATCGTTGTCGGTGCGCTGTGGCTCGGCACAAGGTTCGTCACTCAGGAAGTCGCCGTCAAAGAGATAGCGCTGGCCTTCTACTTCGGCCTCCTGACCTTTTTGCGAGTCATGTTCCTGCTTGTCCTTGCGACGGCCGTCTGGACGCCGATCGGCGTGTGGATTGGGTTCAATCCACGCCTCGCCAAACTCGTGCAGCCCCTTGTACAACTTGGGTCTTCGTTTCCGTCGAACTTCATCTTCCCAGGGCTGACCATCTTCTTCCTAAGCGTCAATGTCAGCTTGAACTGGGGAGCCATCCTTCTAATGGCGCTTGGCGCACAATGGTACATCCTTTTCAACAGCATCGCAGGTGCGATGTCCGTCCCTTCCGACCTTAGAGAAATGGCGGCAAATATGAGTCTGAAGGGCTGGTCCCTCTGGAAAAAGCTTATCATTCCGGCCATCTTTCCCGCTTGGGTTACCGGGGCGATTACCGCCTCCGGAGGCGCCTGGAACGCAAGCATCGCAGCGGAACTCGTGAAATGGAAAGAAAGCAAACTCGTCGCCCACGGGCTGGGTTCCTACATCACCCAAGCTCATGACGCCAATGATGTTCCGAGACTCGTGCTCGGCGTCACCGTTATGTGCATCTTTGTCGTCGGAGTTAACCGATTCTGGTGGCGCCGACTCTACCATTTGGCCGAAACCAGGTATCGCCTGGGTTAGTCGCCATAATCACCGAAGGGAATTCCGAATGTCCACAACTGTCCAAGCCCAACAACTGTTGCGAATTGAGAACGTCTCCAAAACGTATCCTCGGCCGGAATCTGGCGGCTCCTTCACGGTGCTTGAGGACATCAATCTCACCGTTCTTCCAGGCGAGATCGTGGCTCTGCTCGGACGCAGCGGCAGCGGCAAATCGACGCTGCTCCGAACTATTTCCGGACTCATTAAGCCCACGAAAGGGGCCGTGTTCAGCGACGGACGCCCTGTGCAGGGACCCAACTCCGACGTCGCAATGGTCTTTCAAAGCTTTGCACTCCTTCCTTGGCTTACCGTCATCGAGAACGTCGAGCTTGGGCTGGAAGCGCTTCACCTGGACCCTAAGGAGGCACGACGGCGTTCGCACGATGCCCTAAAGCTCGTCGGCCTGGACGGGTTCGAAAAGGCCTATCCCAAGGAGCTTTCCGGTGGAATGCAACAACGCGTGGGATTCGCACGCGCCTTCGTGGTGCGACCGAAATTGCTCCTCCTGGACGAGCCTTTCAGCGCCCTCGATGTCCTCACCGCCGAGAACCTCCGCGGTGAAATCGGCGACCTTTGGGAAGACCAAAAATTTCCTGCGGACAGCGTAATCCTGGTCACCCACAACATCGAAGAAGCCATTATGCTCGCCGATCGAATCGTGATTCTTTCGTCCAACCCGGGCCGCATCAGGGGCCAAATCAAGGTGGGTATGCCCCGCCCTCGGGAACGCAACTCCCAGAGTTTTCGCGCCATGGCCGACCATGTATACACGATCATGACGAATCCCGAGTCGAAGATCACCCCGCTCGGCGGCACACGCAAGACGATCGATGTCAACCCACTACCTCACGCACGGCCTGGCGCCATCAGCGGCCTCCTGGAACTCGTGGAAGAATACGGTGGGCCTGAGGACGTCGCCGTCATCTCCGATCGCCTGCGCATTGAGGCCGACGACCTTTTGCCAATCCTCGACGCAGCAGTCCTTCTCGGATTCGCCGAAGTCAAACAAGGCGATGTCACGGTGACGCCAAAGGGTCTCCAATTCGCGGAAGCCGATGTCGAAGAAGCACCTCGGATATTCAGCGAGCAGTGCCTGGAACGGGCGCCACTCGTTCGCACCATCTACGAGTCCTTGCAAGGACGTCATGCGCCCATGAAGGACGAGTTTTTCCTGGACATCCTGGACGAAAGCTTCAGCGCGGAAGAGGCGAAGGCTCAGTTCGACACCGCGGTCGCTTGGGGCCGTTATGCGGGGCTGTTCGAATACGACTCGGATGAAGGCGAGTTGCGCCTGCCCATCGAAGAAGAACCCGCATCCCACCCTCTCTGACGCTCCCAGTCGCGAGAACCACTCTTTTTTGCACATCAATGAGGAACATACCAATACCCCCTATGGGTATAGTGTTCTAGACATTTATGAGCGCCTCGACGACCACCTTTCACATTCCACGGCTACTGGCCGCCTTTGCGATTTTGGCCATTGGTCCTCGATGTTTGGCCCGAGGTCAAGCGGAGGGATTGACCGTTGACGAAGCCGTCAAACTGGGACTTCTTCGTAATCCTCAAGTGGCCGGAGGAAGGGCCGGCGTCGTCTCGGCGCGGGCGAATTACCTATCCCTTGCCGCCTTGCCGCCGATCACACTCGGCGCAACGCAGGTTCAGGGCACCAGCACCGCGCCCACCCTCACGGGAGAGAGCAACGACACCATTCTAAACCTGGGCGAGACTCTCGACTTCAGCGGCCAAAAACGTTACCAAGCGGCCGGTGCAAACGCCCAATTCCGGTCCACAAGTTTTCAATTCCAGGAGACGCTCCTGGTGCTCGAGCAGCAGATTCGAGACGCTTACTGGTCGCTGGCCGCGGCACAAGCGCAGAGCCAGATTGGCCAAAAGAGCCTCGATGACAGCCAGCGGGTCTACGACCTCACTCTGAAGCAAGAACAGGCCGGGTCAGCGCCGCGCGGCGACGTGATCCGAGCTTCCATCGATCTCGCGAACGCCAAACAGACCCTGCTTGCGACGCAAAATGGAGAACGCACTGCATTGCTGGCCCTCAACACGCTGCTGGCCCGACCACCCCAAACCCCCGAACAGCTCGCAGTTGACTTAGCTGCTGATCCTTCTGCGCCGCCCACGGTTGATCTGCCGACCCTTGCTGACCTGCAAAAGAGGGCTCTCACTGCCCGTCCGTTGCTGAAGTCCGCGGCCGCGCTGGCCGACATGGCCAAGTACTCTGTCCGACAAGCGGAAGCCTCACGCCTACCGGACGTCAGCGTCAGCTACCAAAGGTCGGTCCGTCAATCTGTCGATTCCGTCCAATTTGGTGCGATGATGCCCCTCCTCGAATTTGGCAGCGTCAGCCAATCCATCCGCGCCGCGCGAGAAGCAAGGAAACAAGCGGACGCCCAACGGCTCCAGACAGAGCAACAGGTGCTTCAGCAAGTTTCGCAAGCGCACATCGATCTGGAAATCGCCGCTCAGGCGGCCGCCGGGTACAAGAAAGACATTCTCGACCCTTCGGTCACGCTGCTCGATATGGCCCAGTTGGGATACAAGCAGGGGGCCACCGGCATCTTGCCTGTGATCGATGCCGAATCCACTCTTCGCAGTGCTCGAGTGGGCTATATCAATAGCCTTCTCGCCGTTTACAAAGCCCGAGACGAACTGCTCGCCGCCGTGGGGCCATCGTCCTTGACCAACGATTCGAAACCAAAGTGAAACGACCACAAGACCTTTCCGTCATCCTTCTCGCCGCACTGGCCGCATCGTGCCTCAGCCTGTCGGGCTGTGGAACTCGAACCGCGGAGGCCGCGCAACGGCCCACGGGTCCGAAGCTGATCAAAGTTGGCGCATTCTGGGGTGTCCAGATGGAGCCCGAAAGCGCCAAGCTGGCAGGCATCACGGTCGTCGAAGCGGGCAACGAAAACGTCAGCGCGACCCTTCAGCCAACTGGCGAAGTCACGTCCACCGACGCGGGTACCGTCCAGATGACTTCGAGGCTGCCGGGAAAGATCGCCGAAGTCTTCGTCAGCGCAGGGGACCGCGTCCGCAAGGGCCAAGTGATCGCCTACGTCGACAGCGTCGATCTTGGGCAGGCGGAAGCGGCGTACCAAACCGCAGTCTCACACGCGAATCTTGCCAAGAACCAGCTGGACCAGCAGAGGAAGCTCGCGGGCTTCGGCTCCTTCAGCGAGCAGCCGCTCGAAGACGCGAGCAGGGCAGCAGCCGCGTCGGACGCCGCAGTCGCAAGCGACGAAGCTCAAATCAAGATCGACAAGGTCGCCCTTGAGAACACAAAGCAACTCGTGGACATGGGCGAGATTACGCATAAGCCAGTTGAGGACGCACAAAACGCCTTCTCCCAGGCGCAGTCGGGAGCGACGCAGGCGGCGGCCAACCTCCATTCAACCAAAGCCAATCTCGACCGAGCGAAAATCCTCGTTGAAGGCGGTGTCTTCTCTCGCCAGCAATACGAAGACGCTGAAACCGCGTACGTCTCCGCCGCAGCGGCCGCGAAGCAGGCTGACACAGCCGAGATGCTCGCCAAGGACGAACTGAACAGGCAGCAAAGAATCTACAAACAGGACCTCAACGGCGCTTCTTCCCTACAGTCAGCTCAAAGCAAAGTTCAGCAAGACGAGCACACATATCAGAACGACCTAGTCGCTCAAGACCTCGCCCATAAACAACTCGTGCGCGCCCGAGCGGTCAAGAAGTCAGGAATCCCCATCAGCCAGGCCATCCAACAAGCGCAGGATGCCTACGAAGAAGCGATCATTGCTGTCCAAGGTGCCTCCAACACGCTGAAACTGTACGGAGTCCCGACGGGAGCATCGGTGAAGCAGCTGCAAAATGGGCGCGTCGTCATACCCCTCGTCTCACCGATCAATGGTTTGGTGGCGACGCGAAACATGGTCGTTGGTCAAAACACGGATACCGCTACAGTTCTCGCACGCGTCGTGAATTTGGACAAGGTCTACGTCGACGCCCAGATTTATGAGCAGGATCAACAGGGCGTATCCCTTGGCGATTCGGTCCAAATCCATGTCAGCGCGATTCCCGACAGGAATTTCAGGGGCAAAGTCCAGTGGATATCCAACGAAGTCAGCCAGGACACCCGCTCGGTCACGGTTCGAACGGTCCTCGACAACCCAGGATGGACGCTGCGGCCAGGCATGTTTGCGAACGTCCTCATTGGCAGCAAGAAGTCGGTCAAGGCAATTTCGGTGCCTAGTGACGCCGTCCTCCAAGAAGGCGACAAGCAAGTCGTGTACGTCCAGATCGCCCCTGGTCAATACGTCAAGCGAACCGTGAAAGCTAAGCAGGCTGTGGCGGGGCGAGTCCCCCTTGAAAGCGGCGTCGCAGAAGGTGACTTAGTGGTCATTGGCGGCAACGTCTTGATACAAAAGGAGCAAGAGAAGCTGGAAGGCGGGAAGTCAGACTCGAAATGATCGAGAAGTTCTTTCAAGCCGTCATCAACCAGCGTCTGGTTTCGCTGGCGGTCGGGTTCCTGATTGTCGCCGCCGGCATCGTGTCTTTGCGAAGCCTGAACATCGACGCATTCCCGGACATCACTCCAATCCGCGTCGAAGTGGACACCAGCGCGCCAGGCTTGGCGGGAGAGGAAGTCGAAAAACTCGTGACTCATCCCCTTGAAGTTGCCCTTCAAGGGATTCCTAAAGCGACTAAGATCGCTTCCGTTTCCAAGTTTGGCATCTCAGTCGTCACCGTCTATTTCGAAGACGATGCCGATGTCTACTGGGCGCGAGACCAGGTGTTCCAGCAGATCGGCGGAGTCACCATGCCCACCGGCATCACTCCGGCCATGGGTCCAAACGACACGGGAACCGGCCAGATCTTCATTTATGCTGTCAAGAGCCCCCAACGTTCCAACATGGACCTTCGAACCATTCAGGACTGGACCGTCACCCCAGCTCTGAAGGCAGTCCCCGGCGTGGCCGACTGCCTCTCATTTGGCGGTGAGGTCAAGCAATACCAGGTGATGATCGATCCGGGCCGCCTTAAGGCGTTGGGCCTCGGCATCACCGACGTCACCGGAGCCATTTCGAAGAACAACCAGAATACGGGCGGCAACTACGTACAACATGGCGGGCAACAATACATTGTTCGCGGCATCGGCCTACTGAACACGCCCGACGACATCGGCAATATTGTCGTCAGTGCCAAGAATGGCACTCCCATCTACGTCAAGAGCGTCGCCACCGTACAGGTGGGCCCCGAGGAAAGGCAGGGAACAGTCAGCGAAGATGGCAAGGGTGAGGTTGTTTCCGGCATCGTAATCCTGAGACTTGGCTCTAACACATCAGATGTCATAAACCGCGTGAAAGACAAACTTGGTGAGCTGAAGAAGGACATGCCACGCGACGTGTCGATCGAGCCCCTGTACGATCAATCTTTGCTGATCAAGCACAGCATCGACACCGTCAAAGACGCCCTCATCGCCGGCGAGATCCTCGTCATCATCATCCTCTTCGTCCTCCTAAGCAACATTAGGGCGGCGACGGTGGCAGCTCTGGCGGTTCCGGTTTGCATGTTGATCGCTTTCATCCTCATGTGGCGGGCGGGAATTTCGGCCAATCTGCTCAGCCTTGGTGGCCTCGCAATCAGCATCGGCATGATGATTGACGCCAGCATCGTCATCACCGAAAACATCTATCGGAACGTCAGCGAGAACTGGCAGGAGGGCGAAACGCTCGATGAGGTGGTGCTGAGAGGCGCCGTGCAGATCGGCAGGCCTGTGTTCTTCGCCATTCTCATCGTCATTGCCGCCTTCATCCCGCTGCTCGCATTGCGGGGCATCGAGGGTCGACTGTTTGTGCCACTCGCCCTATCCATCATCTTTTCCATGATCGGCTCGGTGATCATGGCCTTCGTCGTGGCACCAGCCCTTTGCTCCGCAATCCTTCGCGGCGGCCACCCGGAGCCCGCCAATAAGTTGGTTCAATGGCTTCGGGCACACTATGAACGCAACCTTGACGCTTCGATTCAAAAGCCCAAACGCATTGTGATCGTCTGGTTGGTCGTGACCGCGCTCAGCCTCGTTCTCTTCTCGGTTACGGGCTCAGAGTTCCTTCCCAGCCTCGACGAGAACAACTTCCGCATACGCGCCACATTGCCAACAAGCATTTCGCTGAAGGAAGCCACGAAACTGGCTCAGAGCATGGAGACCGTCATCCTCGAGAATCCGAATGCTGAGCACGCCATCGCTTATGTCGGCCGAGCTTCTCTTGGAGGCGATCCAGAGCAAGTAAGCAACTGCGAGATTTCAGTTCCGCTGAAGTCTCCGAGCCAATGGGTTGGAGCACGCAGCAAAGCGCAACTGGAGGAGCAACTGCGCACCGCTCTTAACCGCTTCCCCGGAATAGAACTGGAATTCTCACAAGAGCTGGAAATGCGCAACGATGAGCTCATTTCCGGATTCAACACGCCGGTCGCGATTTTCGTGAAGGGTGAAGACGTAGACGTGCTTCTGAAGAAAGCCGACGAGATCGCCGGGGCTCTCAAGAAAGTCAGCGGCGCCACCGACGTCGCTGTCGAAGAAGTTGCGGGCATCGACGATCTCGACATTGTCCCCAATCGCGCCGCCATCGCGAGGTATGGAATCAACGTGTCTGACGTAATGGACGTAGTTCAAACGGCCGTTGGCGGCTCAACGTCCAGCACCTTCTACGAAGGCGAAAGGCAATTCGACATCCAAGCCCGCGTCATGCCTCAGTATCGAAACAACATCGAGGCCATCGGAAACCTACTCGTAACCTCCTCTTCGGGTCAAAAGGTCCCCTTGAATGCTCTTGCAACGATCCAGGTCCGGCAAGGTCTGTCGGAGATCGGGCGCATCAACGCCAAGCGGCGAGTTGCCGTGCTGGCAGACGTGCAAGGCCGATCCGTAGGGAGCGTGGTGAGCGACGCTAAGGCGCTGATCGAAAAGGACGTCACCCTCCCGGCGGGCTACACCGTCGAATGGGGCGGCGCTGTAGAAGAATTGCAGCGCGCATTGGTAACCCTGTATTGGGCGATCCCCGCCTCGCTGCTCCTCATTTTTGTCCTGGTTTACGCCTGTTTCGGTTCCATCAGAGATTCCCTCGTAGTCCTCACGACGATTCCGCTCGCCATCATCGGCGGCACCTCCCTGCTTCTGCTCATGGGCCTCCCCATTTCCGTTCCGGCCATCATCGGCTACATCGCAAATTTCGGCACGGAGGTCCAGAACAGCACCATCCAAGTGTCGTTCATGAACCGGTGGCGCAAGAAGGGGTTCTCCGCCGTCGAGGCTGCCGCCTTCGGCGCGACGGAGCGCCTGCGTCCAGAGATTCTAAGCGCCATCATCGGCGTCTTGGCCTTGATCCCGTTCCTCGTCAGCTCCGGAATCGGTGCGACCGTAGAGCGACCCTTGGCCGCAGTCGTGATCGGCGGCGTTGCCCTATCTCGGCCCATCGCTTGGTTCCTGCTGCCAACCCTTTATGTGTGGCTTGATCCAGAGGGGCGCCGACAGGTTAAGGGCCATGTGACTCCTCGCGAACTGGACCCCATCGATTTGCACGTCATCGACCCGGAAGCAAAAGACTGATCATGGCAATGCGAAGCGAATCTCCTCCGCGTTCTTCACTTGCTTCCACTTGCCCGTAAGGGCGTGGATGAACTGGCCGCCGTGCCCAGAGTGTCCGACGAGCAGCACTCGCCCGCCCTTAAACAGCATCCCAAACTCTTTCAGAGACGCCGCGACCTGAGCAAGCCCTGAATCATAGTCGGGGGCGTTTGGCAAACGCTCATGGCCCAGTTCGATCTTGAAGTAGGCAGCCATGTCCTTTGGAATCGCGATCTTCTCGCCGTATTTGAAACTTGTCGCCCGTGCATTCTTGGGCCTCCGGCCGGTGCAGCACTCGTACAGCAGCGGCCATACCGTCGCCTTCTGCCCCGTCGCCTTCAAGTAAGGGGCGATCGTTCTCAGTGCCCTGGGAGATGGAGAAACGAGAATCCGATCGAATCTCGATTCGCGTCTCAGCTTTTCGGTAAGTGAAGCGACCTCCGCCTTACCCTTCTCAGAGAAAACGTTTAAGGTCCTCGCGTTGTATTTGCCGGTGAAATTCGCAACCGTCTCTCCGTGGCGGACAAATGTGACGTCCGTCGACGTAAAAAGGGCTAAAGCGAACCCAAGAGTGGCGAACATGAATTTCAACAATACCTTCGGTTTCAGGATCCGAAAGTGAAACCAATTGCCGGTGTACTCCCTCGCCCCAGCTCCAACATCTACCGCCCCATAGGAACTCGATCGATCGCCCCATTCACCGTTCACGATTCAATTGCGGCGCGGTACCCTTAGAGAACGCCGCGGGCACTTAATCCAATGACGAATTTGTCCCTCCAGCGACTGGCGTTGCCCATCTCCCTGCTCCTCATCATAGTGGGCCTGGCATGCAAACCGCGCACTGCGGAACAAGTGGCTAGGGCAGCAGAAGTGGCTGCAACCGCCGAGAAGGACCCACCTCAAGAACCCTACTTCGACATCGGCGTCCGAGCCCAGTCGAACCGCATTCCCATCCTCATGTTCCACGACGTAACCGAAAAGCGCTCACGCGGATCGGTATGGTTCGACTGCAGCGTTCCTGAGTTCAAATCGATGATGGAATGGATTCTGAGTGAGGGCATCAAACCAATCTCACTGGATCAGTTGTACGCACACCTGACGAACGGGGAACCCGTGCCAGACAAGGCCATTGTTCTCACGTTTGATGACAATTACCAAGGCTTTTACGACAACGCACTCCCGATCCTCAAAAAGTACAACTTTCCAAGCGCGATGTTTGTACACACGAATTTCGTCGGCAGTAAACAGGGCCGCCCAAAAATGTCTTGGGAGACGCTCCAACTTCTGGCCAAAAGCGATCTCGTCACCATCGGCTCACACACTCTCTCCCATCCGGATGACATCACGAAACTCAGCCCCTCGGACCAAGAAAGGGAAATCGTCCAGTCCAAACAGATTTTGGAAGAGAAGCTCGGCAAGCCTGTGCCGTATTTCGCCTATCCAGATGGCAAGAACGACGCTGTCACCCAAGACATCGTGAGAAGGGCCGGCTACAAAATGGCCTTTACAACGCACAACGCCACCGCCGAAGAGTCACCGAACATCTATGCGGTGAACCGATATGTACATACGAAATACGAAAAGGCCTGGGATGATCGAGAAATAGCCTTCGATCGAACCCCCGCAGCCGTCGTGGATATGCGCCTGAAACAGGCACCCATCACCTACGAGACAGAGATGAATGCCGGGATCGAGATGGCTTACATCAAAGGCGGCCTGCCTTCTTCCCGCAGGTCCTCAACGAGAGAAGGCGTCCTCGACTTCGTCAAAGATGCCGGAGCCTCGGCTGGAATCAACGGCACCTTCTTCGCGATGGCCTCGATTCAGGGCACTAGCAATGAAATGGTCGGGCCGTGTTATTCCTCCAATGAGGCCCTGTGGGTTCCGGACAATGACCCCTCTCGCCTGGCCAAGATTCGAAACCGCCCCATGATCGTTTGGGGCCCAAAGCGCATCGCCATCTTCCCCTTTCAAGCCCAGATGAACGACCCGCAATCGATCAAGAATTTCATGCCCGATTTCACAGACGCCTTCGTAGCCGGCGCTTGGATCGTCCACGACGGTACAGCTCGCACCAAGGAACAGTTGCTGCAGTACTCCGCTCGCGACCTTATGGACCCGCGTCGCCGAGCGTTCCTTGGCATCATGCCGGATGGAAGCATGGTGTTCGGGGCTTCCAAAGGATCGGTCGCCACGGACAAGCTCGCCGAAGCAGCCGCGGCGGCCGGGGTCAAGGAGGCCATCATGATGGACTCGGGTTTCTCGACTTCCCTCGTATACGGCGACAAGGTGGTCGCATCCGGCCACTCCACTCCCGAGACCCCTTCCCGTCCGGTGCCCCACGCCATCGTTTTGACAGGCGTCCTCGCAATGGATCCAAATTTGATCGTCATCCCGCAGCCGGATCCTGAGCCGAAGAGCACCCGGCACAAGAAGAAAAGGAAGAGCAAGGAGAAAACAAAGGTTGAAGACGGCAACACTGCGCAGACTGACATCGTCGTCCCCGACTCAAGTGCCAAAGAAGACCCTCCTCAAGAGATCCCTCCTGTGCCTCCTGATCCTTAGTTCGCAGGCTTACACGGTCGCGCAACGTCAAACTCTCGTGAAGGGCTTGAAAACGCGCACCGTCGTACTCACCTACCACGATGTCATCGAACGTCGCGACTCGAAGGCACTCTGGTTCGATTGCACGGAGGGAGAACTTGCTACACAACTCGACTGGATGACGGCCCACGGCGTTCACTTCATCACCCTTGACCAACTCTATGCGCATCTGGCTAAGGGTTCGCCTCTGCCAGCCAGGCCTGTGGCAATCACCTTTGCCGATAACTATTTGGGTTTCTGGGATCGTGCCTACCCGATCTTGAAGAGTAGGCACGTTCCCGCAGCCATGTTCGTCCATACAGGCTATGTGGGCGACAGATCACATGGCCGCCCTAAAATGGATTGGAATCAATTGCGCCAATTGGACGGCGAGGGGCTCGTCACCGTGGCCTCCCAAACGGTCACCCACCCCGCCGACCTCGGCAAACTGACGGACCGCGAGCAGCGAATCGAGTTGGATGATTCAAAGCGGGAACTAGAGAGGATGCTGCGACATCCGATCAACTATCTCGCCTATCCAAACGGCAAATTCAATTCTAGATCGACGCAACTGGCCAGAGCGGCTGGCTACACCATGGCTTTTTCTGAGGTGACAAAACCTGCAGAGCTGTCGCCCAGCCTATTCGCCGTGAACCGATACGTTCATACGAAGTATCGCCAGGCCGTGGGATCGTTGCGATGAGTGAACACACCTTAGCGAAGACCGGCGTTAACTCATAATTGAAAATGCCGCAAAGCGGTCAACAGATGAATACGAATCCGGTCTTTTTTGATCCCCACGGCAAGCGCAAGCGCGTGTTTTCGCGGAGCGTCCTGTTTGCCATCGCCGGTTCGGTCTTCCTGAGCTTCCTTTTTGCCCTTTCAGTCCTCGTAACGCCTGTCCTATCCCAACCGACTGCGAAGAACGAGAGGAAACACTCGTTCATCCCCGGTTTGGAAACAAAGGTGGACCGGCCCTTCGCCCAAGCGCGGGCGAAGCTGGCGAGGCAGATCGCGTTGGATACCTCGCCCACCAAAGCGCCGCAGTCGCCTGCTGGGGCTCCCATCATGGCCGCATTCTATGCCCCCTGGCAAGAAACGGGCATCCACTCCCTCCGCGCGAACAAGGACAAGATCACCCACCTCATGCCCGAATGGGTCCACCTGAACAACGATGGAAAGACGCTTGACTTCGCTTCCGACTTTGATCCCACCGTTACCCCAATCAACGACGAGGTCATTAAGATTGCCGACGAGAACGGCATCCGAGTTCTCCCAATCCTCAACAATGGCGTTCAAGGCATGTTCGACGCGAAACGCGTCCACCTGCTTCTAAACGCGCCAAACGACCAAGTGGAAGTCGCAACCGAGATGCGGGACTGGCTCCTAGAGAACAAGTTCTCAGGCGTCAACCTGGACTTCGAGAATCTTCTGGACGCGGATTACGCCAAATTGCCTGAACTGGTCCAGCAATTCCAAAACATCTTCAAACCTGCCGGCCTACGGGTCACGATGGACCTTGAGGTTGGAAACGACAGCATCCCATTCAAGAGACTTGGCGAGCTCTGCGACTGGATTGTGCTGATGGCGTACGACGAGCATTCGGAAGAGGGATTGCCGGGACCCATCGCTTCCGTGGATTGGTCCGAGCAGGTCTTACAAAAGGCAGAAACCCAGATTCCGACTGAGAAATTGGTCGTAGGAATCGGCAACTATGCCTACGATTGGGTCAAGGGTAAGGCTGGTGCCGAGTCGCTCACCTATCAAGAGGCGCTACAACTGGCAAAGGGGTATCGGGACGACCCCGAGGACAAGCCTGAAGACGTGATCCGAATGGATGGAGAAAGCGTCAACCCGTCTTTCAACTATTCGGACGACTCAGGGAAAGAACACCAGGTCTGGATGTTGGACGCCACCACGGCGTTCAACAAGTGGAATTTGGCCCAGCGCGAGCACCTCAGAGGTGCCGCCGTCTGGGCGCTGGGTCAAGAAGATCCCAGCCTCTGGACTTTTTTCGATCGAAGTAAAGTCGACGTTGCCCCCGATCCCTCCCCACTCGAAACCGTCCAGTTTCCTTATGAGGTCGATCCTGAAGGCAAAGGCGAAATACTGACGGTGGCGGAATGGCCGAAAGTGGGCCACCGCTCGTTGGACATCGACCAGAACACCGGACTCATTGTCGATGAGGTCTACCACTCCTACCCGTCTTCATACATCCTCAAACGCTCCGGCTACAAGGAGAAGACCCTCGCCCTTACTTTTGACGATGGACCCGATAAGCAATTCACGCCGATGGTGCTCGACGCGCTTAAAGATCTCAAAGTCCCCGCGACCTTCTTCGTCATCGGCCAGAACGCGGACGAATCGCCGTCACTGGTCCGAAGGATGGTGGATGAGGGGCACGAGATCGGCAGTCACAGCTTCACCCACCCGAACCTTGGTTTCGCGACCAAGTCTCGAGTCGAATTGGAACTGAACGCAACGCAGCGCTCCATCGAAAGCATTACGGGCAGATCGACGATCCTTTTCAGGCCGCCTTACAACGCAGATGCGGAGCCATCCACAGCTCCAGAAATGGAACCCGTTGCCCAAGCCGCGACCATGGGCTACATCACCATCGGGGAGTCGATCGATCCCGAGGACTGGCTGCTCGAAGTTCCTCAACCCAACGGAAGTGTCCTGCATCGAGACGCCAGCGACATCGTCAACAAGATCTACCAAGACATTCCTAAAGGCAACGTGATCCTCCTTCACGACGCGGGCGGAAATCGCATTGAGACGGTCAAAGCCCTTCGAATCGTCGTTCCGGCACTTGAGGCTAAAGGTTACAAATTCGTCACCATCTCGAAGTTGGCCGGGCTGTCCTATGACCAAGTGATGCCGCCGGTCCCTGCCGCAGACCGCTTCAGGCTCTGGGTTGATCGCATCGTCTTCACTGCCGTCTTCGGCGGCCAGTCCCTCCTCGCCATCGCTTTCCTTTTTGCGATCGCCCTCGGCCTCGCTCGAATCGTCCTCACAACTCCGCTTGCCGTCCTTTACGACAAGAGAAAACGCAACGCGGTGTATCCGGAGAAAGAGTTCGGCGTGGCCGTGTTGATCGCGGCGTACAACGAGCAGTCAGTCATCGTCCGCACGATCCGAAGCGCACTCGCCTCCTCCCACCCCATTGCGGAAATCATCGTCGTCGACGACGGTTCCAACGATGGTACGGGAGATGTGGTTGAACTTGAGTTCGGCACAAACCCGAAAATTCGATTGCTCAGGCAGCCAAATGGAGGCAAGGCTTCCGCATTGAATCACGCCATTGGAGCCTGCACAGCCGAATTCATCGTATGCGTGGATGCCGATACCCAGTTGCATCCCGAGGCAGTGCAACGGATGGTGCGCCACTTCTCCGACGATGAGGTCGCCGCCGTGGCCGGCAACGTTCGGGTTGGCAACGAAGTCAACCTTCTGACCAAATGGCAATCCATCGAATACACCACCAGCCAGAACCTGGATCGCCGGGCGTACGCCCTGCTCAATGCCATCACTGTCTGTCCCGGAGCGATCAGCGCCTGGCGTCGATCCACCGTGATTGAAGCGGGTGGATACCTGACCGACACACTGGCCGAAGACATGGACCTCACTTGGCGCGTGAGGCTGAATGGATGGCTGCTCGATACGGAGAGCGCCGCCCTCGCGTTCACCGAGGCGCCCGATTCCATCAGACCGTTCTTTAAACAACGCTATCGGTGGGCGTATGGGACGCTCCAATGCCTCTGGAAACATCGGCGGGCCATGTTTCAAAACGGTTTCTTCGGGTGGCTCGCCATGCCGACACTTTGGCTGTTCCAAGTCGTGTTCCAAGCCATCGCACCACTTGTCGACATCCAGCTCCTCTACTCAACATGGGGCTACGTCACGGCCTGGGCGCAGCGTAACAGCCTTAGTCAGGACTATCAGCCGTTCTCGGCCGCTCAGGACGCCTTCCTTCAAGTGCTTTTTCTGTACGCTTTGTTTTTCGCGGTGGAAATGGTTGCCGCGGTCATCGCCTACCGGCTCGAGGGCCGAAGGCCAAAGGGTGTCTTCTGGCTGTTTCTCCAGCGCTTTGTCTATCGTCAAATCATGTACGCAGTCATCTACAAAGCCTTTGCCAGCGCCATCGGCGGCATGCGCCAAGGCTGGGGCAAAATAGATCGAAAGGCCACAGTCAGCCTGCCATCGTCAGATTGAGGCAGATCACGACCCGTCAATCAAAAAGCCTTGGCGGTCTCTCTTCTTGAAAGGTTGTGAATTCTTAAGCTTGTTTGGGAATAGGCTGCGCCGCCCTCCCCAAAAGGGGGGCTCTTCTCATTTCAGCATCCTTGTGCCAGCAGAAACCCATTTCATCGCTGCTGCATCCACGTAGCGCCACGGGTGTTCAATCCCCACCCTGATTCCGATTCTTGGCCCCGATAGGATGCGCTCCGGACGTGACCCACTTTCGAAGTGAAGCTTGTTGGCAGGGTCAAAGAGATTCAGCCCGTTATCCGAACCGGTGATCCCAAATGCCGCCGCCAGCTTGCCAGGCCCCGCCAGCAAATCCTCGTCGCGAACCGCTTTTGGCCTAAGTCGCCGCATCGCCTCTTTGCCCTCCAAAGGCAGCGCCGCCCGAACCAAGACCGCTGCTGCATTTCCCGGCTCATGCGCTGTCACGTTAAGCATCCAATGGACGCCGTAGTTGAAATAGACGTAAGCCATCCCGGGTTCTCCGAACATTGACGCGTTGCGCGGCGTTTTCCCGCGATGGGCATGGCTGGCCGGATCATCCGGAGTTCGATAGGCCTCGACCTCGACGATCCGGGCTCGGCGCTCACCCGAAACAAGCGATAGTCCCAAGAGGGCTTGGGCGCCGCTCAAAACATCGATTCGAAGGGCAGCCAGGGCGTCGTTGAGCATCACCAACAGTATTGAGTATTGAGGGGCACGGGCCCCTCAATACTCATTGCTCGTCGGCAGAGCCGACCTCAGACACCTATCGGCGTGCCCGCCTTCTCCTCCGAGAACTTCAAGTGCACGCCTCGCTTTTGAAGTTCTTCAAGGAACTTGGAGCCCGTCATCGAGTTCTCGTACCGAACCGCACCCTTTTGGACGCGGCCGTGAGCGACTTCGATGGCGTGGATCGCCATGGAGAAGCCGGTCAGCCGCTCCATGCTGGTGAAACCCGTGCTCTCACACTGTTTGTCAAAGATGTCTACTTGCAGCTTGACTCGCTCACCGCCCTTGGTGCCAATGCCTACGCCTCGAACTGCACACAGGTCCAAGTCCTCGAACTTCGAAAGCGCGTCGCCGAACACCTTGTAGAACACTTCCCGAGGCTTAATCTTGACGCCCTTGATCTCGATCTCCTCGGGGTTCCAGAAGCCGAAGTCGCGGAAAATCTTGATGCGCTCACAGTGACCTGGGAAACGGATGGTCTTGTATTCGTAGTTGTCGACCTTGCCCTGCAACGTGTAAGGGGCGGTGCTCGTGCCACCGGAGGTCACGAATGCCTCCATCTTGCCAAGCTGCTCGACATCCAGATCCTCCAGTTCGCTCAGCGTCGGAACCAATTTGATTTCTCCCTTGCGAAGAACGACGGCCTCAAAATCGTATTCGGTGACCAGACCCTCGACGTTGAACGTGAGCTTGTAGTTGAACGGCGGAACCGGGTTCTGGGGCAAAACGCCGCAGTAGAGCTTCACGCTGTCCGTTTTGTCCAGGCACTCGATCATGTACAGGCCGATGCTGTTGACGAGGCCGGGAGCAAGACCCGTATCGGGAACGAGCGTGATGCCGGCTGCTTTGGCTTGATCGTCCAGCTTCAGCGTCTCCAATGTGATCTCGGTGTTGCCGCCAAGGTCGAGCATGTTGACCTTGCAGTCGACCGCCACTTCGGCGATGTGCCGGTGCATCCAATAGGGGACGCAACTGAGGACGACGTCCACTCCCTTGAAGAACTCGGCGAGCGCCTTGGGGTTCATCGCATCCACTTGCCTGCCTTCGCAGAAGGCGGTTCCGAGAAGGGCGTTGACGCGCTTGCTGTTCGCTTGAGCCTGGTCGAGGCTCACGTCGCCCATCAAAATCTTTTCAGGATCGGCAAATTTGGCAAGGTCGTAGGCAGCTGCGGTGCCCTGCATTCCGGCACCAAGGATCGCATAAGTTTTCTTCATTGAAAGGGTCTCCGGCGGCCCGCCA
>CAZUCK010000023.1:0-623 GCA_964619505.1 uncultured Fimbriimonas sp.
CTTTAGGATTGGCTGGGAGTAGCCTCCGGGCCGGGGCCGGGCGGTGCGTGCGCGGGGTGGAGGCCGTTAAGGTCTATGGCCGCTCCAATGGCCGGGTCAGGGTTCAAATTGAGGTGTGAATCTAGGTCGATGTGATCGAATAAGGCGCCGATCGACGCTCCGGCGGCTATCGCCACCGAGGTTTCGCTCATACAACCGATCATCGTTTGCAAGCCATGTGCTCGCGCAGTTGCGACGATGCGGAGGGCCTCCGTCAGGCCGCCGCATTTCATCAATTTCAAATTGACACCGTCTACGCAGCCGACGACTTTGGGCACGTCTGTGGCGAACCGTATGGTCTCGTCCACGAAGATTGGCAGCGGTCGGTTTTCGAAGAGCCTGGGAAGATCCGCTTCTTGGCCCGCCACAAGGGGTTGCTCAGCATAATCGGCACCCCGTTCGAAAAGCCATTTAAGCATGTGGATTGCGTCATCGACGGTCCAGCCGCCGTTCGCATCCACTCTGAGCCTGGTCCCAAATGGCCGGGAAGCCTCTCGGGCTGCTTCATAGTTCTCTTTGTCTCGATCGATGCCGTCCGGGCAACCCAGCTTGATCGTCAACGACTTGGCACCCGTTCGCCTTAA